>URYE01000062.1 GCA_900551945.1 uncultured Eubacterium sp.
TGAGTCTGGCACAACTATTACTTGTGTAACTGAAGAAAATCATCCAGAAGGCTTGGTAAGTCCTGATGCATTCAATGGAAAGAGCTGGATGACTGATTTTGTAAAGGAAGGTAATTCTGATGTTTAATGTTATTCTATACTATTCAGGTCAGTATGGTGTATTTAACGATAATACATACAAGGTATGTGAAGATGTATATTCCATATTTGAAATGCTGACTGCAAAATATGAATATCCTTTTCGTGACGAGGCATCTATAACTTTTCTTAAGAATAGAAGTTGTAGTTTCATAAAAGGTGACAGATATGCGATTCGTGAGAAAAATGATAGGGTTTTTCCTATCACATATATTAATAGGTGTGAGAAGGAAGGGCTTGTTTTGATTAGCAACTCTCAACGAGGAATATATACGCATACGGAGCATCTTGACACTTTGGTTATAGAAGCTTTAAAGAAATTAAACATTGATATCCTGCTCGCAGTATGTGTCGATGAGGATAATGTCGATGGTATTTTATTTGCACTTGGGAATTTTAAGCCAGTTAACTTTGACTATGGCAAAGACTTATTTGCGTTCTGTCGTAAATTTGAATATGACTGGAAACGTGACCTGCCAGTTATAGCTAATTGGATTGGCTACAAGTATGATAAATATATTTCTCTTACGAGCTACTCACAATGGTATGAGGCAGGTATTATATGCAATAAGAAGATATTAGCTTCGACAGCATTGTATGATAGAGAATTTTTTAGCAGGAGACTGGCTGTTATGCTGATTGATTTTATGCAAGATGACTCAGTAAAGCTATCAAAAATCAATTCAGTCAAAAATCCTGATTTAAGGCTTATATTGGATGAGTTGCCATCTATTGCTGATGATGTAAAAAAGACTTATTTCTTAGTAATAGATGTTGATGAGACCATCCGTAGTGAGAGAGATATTGTTGAAAACTGTGCTTTTGGTGGGGGGATTAATAAAGAGTATGTAGAGCTGTTTGATACAATCAATGCATTACAGCTTTTTAAAGCCTTGATTCCAGATATTTTGCGAAGGGAGATAATTTTATGTGGTTGAGTTACCATGTTCCTTGTTTCTACCAAAACAGGGGTAGTATATGTGCCTGTTTCAACAAAGATTTCAAAGCAGAGCTTTTAAAAGGCTTAGAAAAAGAGGGAGTTACCTATATTAAGCTGGAAACAATCAAAGTAAAAATGGGTGATGATTTTGTTGATGAGGAGATTTTAAGTTTTTATACAGATGATAAAAATAAACATGAAAAACTACAGGCTTTCCTTGATATTTTTGATGCTGCAGTTAATAAGTATGAGTCAGATTTAAAGCAGGAATGTTATTTCTTTGAGTTTGATGGTTGTATGTTATATGTGCATTGCTCAGATGGAACTACAAGAAAACGTAGTCGCATTACACCAATAATTAGAAAAATTGAAGAAGTATGGAGAGAGCATCCAGACCTGCGTTTGGGACAGCTTTTGATTGATTGTGTAGGTCACAAGGAGTTATTTAACTTGGAAGATGACGAGTTGATGGAGGCACTGGAAAGGTTTGGTGATAATCTATGAAAAATGCTATGTAGATTCTAGGTGTTGTAGTTTTTGTGGTGGTATCTAATTATACAATTAAATTAAGAGACTTGTATTGAAGGCATTTTTGCAGAAGTATTTGTATTATTACATTTCTGTAAAGATGTCTTTTTTATTATGGGATTCCGTTCCTTTACATGATTTGACTAAACGGCATGTCAGAGTTAACATCACGACACCCTTTTGGAGGTACTTATGCCATTGCCTATGGCTGATATTGTTGCATTACTAAGCCTTGTATTTAGCTGGGGGATGAACAGTATCTTATGAAAGGGAGGTACTGTAATTATGGATGGTACTAATAGTGTAACAATGTCTGTAGATACAGATATCCTTGTTAAGCTCTTTTTGAAAATGCTTAACAATGAAAATCTAATTAACAACAAGACATATTTAGCAGCAGAGGCTGAGGTGAAGAAAGGAGAGAAGACATATGTCAATTAGAAGTAAATTTAATGAAGATGAGATAAGGAAACTCGATAAGGAAAAATATATGAATAATTCATCCTTTGATGATATTATGCAATATTCTGATAAGGTCTTTGATGTTGCAGCATTGATTAGAGAGTCAACTGATTCTGAAGAACAGAAGAGAGCATTTGCTGTACAAAAAGATATGGTACTTGATTTAATTGAGAAAAGAGATAATTTTCGATTAGATAATAATAATGTTTTTGAGGAATTGGGAAAGTCAGGATTAAGGGCTTCGGGTAGACCAGCATTTCAATTGATGCGCTATAGGGCAAGCCAACACAAGTTTGATATACTTATTGTAGATGCAGTAAGCAGACTTGCCAGAAATATCAGAGAGTTGTTTGATGTGGTTTATGATTTTCAGGAACTTGGGATTGGTATAATTATTTTGAAGGAGAGATATTGGACTTTTAATATGACGCATACGGATATTGTGCGACTTGCAATTGATGGTGGAATTGCACAAGCTGAATCAATGAATACAGGACGTAGAGTTGAAAATCATATGTTGGATTTGGCTAAGAAAGGTCAACTTCTTGGTGGTGATATGTATGGATATCGCCTTAAGAAAGCTGTTGATGATATGGGGAATACTATGCCTAATAAGAATTCTCTTGTTCAAGAACCAGTAGAAGCTTATGTCGTTAAGACAATATTTGATTTGTATACTTCTGATGATAAAGATATCGTAAAGACATCAAGTTCAATCTGTAAGTATCTGATTGAAAATAATATGAGAACATATAAGGGGGACTTGAGATGGACGCCATCAAAAGTAATCAGAATTCTGGCAAATACCAAATACATGGGGTATCAGTTGCCAGAAAAGAGTAAAGTGACTGATACTGTGAGAAAGAAAAAGGTATTGACTCATATAGAACCTGTTAAGGATGTGTTAGATGCCAATGGAAATTTAATTGAAAAAGGAAATTTGGTTAGGATTTCTTGCGAGCCTATTGTACCAGAAGAAACATGGTGGAAGGCTTATGATAGAAGAATGAGTCGTTCATCTAAAGGTTCGGAGAACATAAAAGGACGCAAAAGCGGTTTGAGGGTATCTGCTGATGCTCTTGGACGCAAGGCATATTGTAGCTGTGGATATTGTCTTATCAGACAGTATACACATACAGCTACAGAGACAAAATCTGCAACGTATCGTTATAAGTGTAGGTGGCAGGTTGACCATGCAAGCAAGTACACAATTGAAGCAGCATTAAAGGAGAATAATGTTGTATGTGATAATCCTGCAGTTAGCGATGTAAAGCTGTGGTTATGTGAAAAGCAAGTATTTTCATATGTATTTAAGAACGGCAAGTCGGCTGTTCTTCAAGCATTGGAAATTATAGAACATTGCAAACAGGAAGAAGAGGTTTTGGAAGATGGAACTTCATTGCAGACATTGGAGTCTAGGAGAGATGAATTGAAGAAAAAGCGTAAGAAACTATTGGCATTGTCATTGGAAGATGATTACGATATGAACGATTATAAAGAGCTGAAAGCAGAAATTGATGATGAGATTGCAACTGTTGAGGATTCGATTGCTCATTTTGAGATTGAGAAAGCAAAGCAGCAGAAGAAAGTATTTAATATTGAAGATATTAGACAGAGATTAAATACAATTATTAATCTACGAGACTATAAGGTAAGTGATGAAGTTATAGATATGTTTGTGGAGCGTATCATTTATCGTGGAGTTGTTGATGGTAATGATGAGTTTGTCTGGGTGATGAATTTATCGGGAGAGTGTACAGATACATCCGCTAAGTATAAGATTCGAGGTTACGATAAAGATTATGCGGATTCTCTTAAGAGTGATAAGAATTTTAATATTGTTGCTCGTATGTTGATTCCAATGGAAGAGTGTAAACGTTTTTGTCAGGAAGAGGCAGGCAGACGATTTAAGAAGAAGTATTGGAATCCTATTACAATTAAGATTGCAATTGCATAATATGCTGAAACTATTAAGGGCTGAGCAGAACTTGCTTGGCTCTTTTTTTGAGCTGATGTATAATATGCTAAAAGGAGATAAAACTATGGATAAAATAGTATTAAGCGAGTATAACGAATGTAAAAGATATATTTTAGATGAATTAGAAAAGATGTCATTACCTAAGGAACATCTTTTTTTGAAATATCCCAGAACGCCAGAATCACGTAATTTGGAATTTTTTATCCTATTAAAAATAATGCTAGGTAAAGAAAGTAATATACCTAAAAGGTTACTTCATAAATGTAATGCGGTAGAAGATGGTAAGTTTTCACATATGAAATATCTTGAAGGCATGGATGAAACATTAATTCTTTACTATATTTTAGTGGTAAATATAGAAAACATTTCTTCTGTTATATATGAACCCACTCACATTTGGCAAAATAATAAAACCTTAGAATATTCGTGTGTTTTTAAAATGCCTACAGAATGTATAGTTAATATAGAAATTAAGACGATGAGATGCGATCCATTTGAAAAAGAAACGGATTTAAAAATTAATAACATTAAGGATGGGGCTATACTAATTAAAAAATTAGTAAATGATGATATTGGGTATGAGAAATTATTATGTGAGCATCAAGATGCAGTCGAGTTAAAAAATAGTACATATTATTCAGCATTTAACAGAAATATTAAAAAAATTGTTGAAAAGTTTGATGGCGAAAAGAACATTCAATGTCGAATGATAAATATAGGATTTATATGTGTTCATTTTTCTACATCAATTGAAGAGTTTTATACATATATGTTTCATAAAGAAAAAGGAATATATAAAAAGTTACAATGGGGAAATCTGGATGCACTAGTTCTGTTTGTATTGGATGCTAGAAATGATATTCTTCTTCAGAATATTTATGAAATGGGATACGTTGCGACAATGCTTAGAAATGATACTGAAATAAATCGTAAATTTATGGAAATTATGAGGCTAGATAATTATGTGTTATTGGGAGATAAAGTGGCAAAGAGTGTATATGATGAGGCACAGAAAGGAGCGAAATTATATAGAGTATTGAAGAGAGATGGATTTTTGAATATTTTGCCATATGATTCAACAGAACAGGGGATAGAGGATTATGTTAATTATCTAAAAAGTGATTCAGTAAGGTATGAGTAAATCAGTTGGTGATTGTTAAGGATAAGAAGGGGTATCTTCTTTTGGAAAATAATGGGGTTTCGGGACTCGAACCCAGGGCGCTTATTATTAAGTTTGAATTCTTGATATGCAATAGAGTTTCTCTTCCTGACAAATGCAAGGCTCTAACCCCAAGAACGCCCAGACCACCAATTGAATTTGTAATATCCATAAAACTAATCACTCCTATCGCTAAACTTAACAGGGAAACAATGTCAGTACTTACTTCAATTGGAATATCAAACAATATTGCCAAGAATACAAAAATAATAATCTTTAATTATTATACCATATATCGGTGGTCTTTGATATAAGTAAAGAAATTTTGATTGAGAAATTTTTCTGTGGCTTATTAGTGACAGAAGAGGTTTGAACATGCTATACTCTAACAATGAGTATGAATTAGTAGTTCATATTTAATAAAATGATGGATTGCTTAGTTATTATGAAAACTACAAGCTTGTAGCTGTAATTATAAGCATTCATCGTTGGAAAGAGAGTAAAGCTTGTTTTTTGTATATGGCTTGTCTGGAAAATAGAGGGGTATCTTTTTTGGAGGCGACTGTTTCGTGCTGTGTTGGTATGAGGCATATGTTTCGAGCGTATTGCTATTAAGAGGTAACTGTACTGTGCATGAGTATTAAGAGGTATTTGCTCTGCGATGGCGACCAGGCTAAGAAGTTAAGTAATATGGAGCATGATGCGTAAAAATTTGATTGCATTGAATCTATAAAGGAATATTAACTATATTAAGTAAGTCCCCTACTTTTATTGCGAGAAGCATTAAGTAGGGGACTTATTTGACATTATTAAATAAATTGTAATATGTTTTGGAATAGTAAAGAGTCAGTCGAAAGGCTGGCTCTAATTTTTATGTTTTATTAGAGATTTCATTTTAATAGGTGTAAGCTATAATAGAATTAAGTATAAGTTATTTTGAGGTGTAATTATGGAAGGTAGAATGACATGGGAAGAAATTTAAAAAAATATCCAGACCAGTGAGTTGGATTTGTAGATGTGGAGTATGAACTAGATAATGACGCTACGATTAAATCTGCTGTTGTGAAATTTGTAGATAAAACAGTTGAAGAACTTACTTTAATGCAAATACAGTCAAATGGCGAGATTAATGCTGTTTATACAACGCTTGATAATGTGTTGTTTATTGGCACAATGTATATTAAAAAAGGATATAAAACAGTATGACACAATTTACATTAAATTTGATTAAAGGCTCATCAAGACCTATTGTTAAATTAAAAGAGTTTCATAATTTAAAAGCATTGTTAGATACTGGTGCATATTTAATACAAAAACACATAAATTAAACATAACCGTTCCAAATTGTGAGATTAATATTAGGAATTTAAGGATTGAGGACAGAAATGGTCATTTGCATATCCTTTGTAATTCTGAAAAATATGAGTAGAAACAAAGGAGAGCTATTATGTACAACCCAGATTTATTAAAACAACAGTATGAACAATTAGAAAATGGAAAAGTAAGAATAAGTGGTATGTATGAATCAATAAAGCAAGCTGATGAAAATAATGATGTACCATTTCAGCTTTATTTTAGAATAGAATTATGTGACGAGTCTGACTGGTATGCAGACTCGCTTGATATGTTTGTGGTATTTCCTAAATTGCTTGCGTTAGGAGATAAGCACCCAGATGCACCGTCTACCGTATATAATAATAATTATGAAAATGCTATTGCACATATTTTATGGGTTTATAAGTGGTTGCTAAATGATTGTAGCGAATTTTATCAAATTTCAAAGGCAGATTGGGAAATGTTCCTTGAAGATTTTAAGAAGAGAACTGTGGCGTTTGGCTATAGTTTGAGAGAATATTATAGTTATTTTGGCGATAATGAACTTGCAAAAAAATATTTTGAGTTATTTAGAAATGCACCAAGAAATAGAAATTCAGATTGTAAGGCGTGTGACCAGCTTGAAATTGTAAAAAAATATTTGAATAATAATGAGTTGGAAAAAGCTCAAAGAGAGGCTGTAGTTTTAGAGACAAGACAATTAAGCTGTGGAAATAGTCACTCGTGGCTTAGACTTCAAAATGCTTATATGTGTTACTATATGAGAAATAAAGAATTTGATAAAATAGAAAAATATATTCGTTTAATTCATAGATATGATAATGGAGAGATAGAATTTGATATAAGTGATGAAGAAATTTTGTATTATTCTTATACGGATATTTCAAAGGCACTTAAAATTTATAAAAGAGAATGGAAAGAGTGGCTGACACAAAAAATCCTAATGATAGGTTCTATGACGGAAAAAGAGTATGTGTATTCTTTAAAAAACTTATGGAAAGTAGAAAGACAGATACAATAAAGCTAAAGTATGACACAACTTTTCCACTGTATAGAGAAGATAATACATATAAAATATCAGACCTGTATGACTTTTATTATAAATTTACTGCTGATATTGCACGCAAGTTTGATAAGCGCAATCAGGCGGATACATTTATTGAGAAGTTGAATAATGAAATTGTGAATATATAGTAGTATTTAGTAAAAGTACAATTGTCTATATTTATATGCCATTATCAAACAAGCATTTGCTACTGCCATAAAAATATAGTATAATTTAAAAAACATTAGATAAGGAGTAGTAAAAAATGCAAGATTATCGTTTTAAAGTGAATTTGGGTGGAATGATTGAGATTTTGTCTGACCATTTGTATAGTAGTCCTAATGTGTATATACGAGAACTTTTACAAAATGGTGTTGACGCTATCACTGGCAGAAAGCAGATTGATGGTTTTACACTTCATAAAAACGAAACGGGTATGTTAAACAGAAATATAATGACATTAATTGAAAAAGGTCTTAATGTTTAATATTGGGGAGTAAAAATGATAACAAGACAAGAAGTGTTAGAATATGGATTGACTTTTGAAGATGTATATATTGACACACCATTTCACGATGACAATTGGATACTATTAAGATGTAAAAGGAATAAAAAAGCATTTGCGTGGACTTATGAAAAGGACAATCATATATGGGTAAATGTAAAAGTAAATCCAGAATGGCGTGATGTGTGGAGAGCAACATATACAGCGGTAATTCCGGCATATCATCAAAATAAAAAATATTGGAATACAATAATATTAGATGGAACAGTTCCAGATAAAGAGATAAAAAGAATGATAGCAGAAAGCTATGATTTATGTAAAGCTTAACATTTGTGAGTATTATATGAATATGAGAAATATACCATGCGAGTTATCGCAACAGTAGCAAAGGGCTTATGTTAGTACAGACTTTTGTTGTTGTTGTGTTAATAAAAAAATAGGCTGTCGCATTAATGAAAATTTATACACGATATATAATTATTTACTAATTAAATATCTATATTTTGTATAAAATCTTCGTAGTGCGACAGCTCATTTTATATATTTTTATACAATAACAACATTTGCACATTTGATATCGTCACTAAGGTCGTATACATTGCCAGTAGTTATACCGACAACAATTGGTCGTAGTGCGCGTTTGGCATTATTTTTAACTACTTTAGCTATCTCACCATTACTTAACTTTACAATTGAGTCAACTGGATATAATATTACACTGGCAAGGAAGCTTTTTATAGCCGATATATCAAGTTCTTCAGTCATAGACATTATAAGCTCAACAGCATCACGAGGGGAGAAAGCTTTTTTATAGGGGCGTTCTGTTACAAGGGCATCATAAATATCTGAAACTGCTAAAATTTTAGCATAACGTGTTATTTTTTCTTTAGGAAAACCAAGAGGATATCCTTTGCCATTGAGTTTTTCGTGGTGTTGAAGTACTGCCATACATATTTCATTGTTAAAATCATTGTGTTCTTGAAGCATATTGTATCCAAAGACAGAATGTTTTTTAATAATTGCAAATTCTTCATTTGTAAGCTTATCAGGCTTATTTAATATTGATATTGGAACTTTAGTTTTGCCGATATCATGTAAAAGTCCAGCTACGCCAAGTTCATATATTTGCTTTTGCGAAAGTCCTTGTTGTTTCCCAAGTATCATAGCGATAGTAGCAACATCAACACTGTGTTTAAATGTATATTCATCACTTGTTTTAAGTGCATTAATATCTATGGCAATGGCATTGTTTTTATCTATTGCAGTCATAAGATTAGCTGCTATATTGTTAGCTGTTTCTGATATCTCTTAATCATAATGTTTCCCCCATAGATTAAAACGAAAATTACTATATAAATTATACAATAAAAAAATAGTTTTTTCTATATATAAATTGCTTTAGTTTTTTATTTTAATACAATTTATAAAAAGTAGTTAAAAGTTAAAAAGGTCTGTCATATACTAACTTATTGCATTACACAATAGAATTAGAAATATGGCAGACTTAAAAATGTGAGTTTTATGTTATTTGCGTCTTCTACGTTTGTGTTTTCTTGCGTTTACGACATTTATATAACGTATGATGGTAAGTGTTCCTGCAATGGCAACAATTACAATTAAAACAATAACAACTACTTTAATTGTTGAATTTCTATTTGCCTTATCAATTGCTTTTTGTTCTTCTGCAATTGAAGCACTTTCAGCTTCTGATTGTGCAATTGAGACTGAGATAGAAGCCTGCTCTGCTTGTATTCTTGCCTGTTCTTCTTGTTCTTTATAAGTTGTAACGTGTTCAAGCATATCATTTCCAGTGTCAGTGCCTACAGTTGTTCTGTAAAGACCAAAGTTAGCACAACTATATTCATAGTCGTCTGATACATAGAACCAGCACCATTGTTGTGAAACGTGTTTTTTGTAGGCGGCAGCAGCAACTTCAAGAGCAGTTTGTCCATCAAATTTATTTAAAGGTGTTCTAAGATTTAAAGTTATTGTATTTTCGGGATAAAGGTGAAGATAAGTCTTTGGTACATCCCAAGTTTCATAAGTCGTAGCTGAATTTGGATAAAAATCTTCTTTCATTGAAGAATTAACGGCTGTTTGAACACTTGTTGCAAGAAGCATATGTCCACCATGACCATATTCACCATTAATGTCTTGTGTTACGCATACAAGCGGCTTAAAACGGCGAATTTGTTCAGTTACAAATTCAGTTACATCATCAATATTATATATTTGCTTTGCACCATCAAGGGTAGTTGCATATAAGTCGTCAAAATCTCCATTTACAGGATAATACTTAATTCCACTAGCCCATAAGCCATCTAGCTTTTCATGTTCTCGTATCTTAGCACCATTCCAGTAATTAGTCATGTATACAACTTGAACTTTGTCATTTAATTCGCCGCCATAAGTTGCAAGTATACCACCAAGAAATAGAATTTCATCATCGGCATGAGTTGAAAATACTAAAAAATCAGCATTATCACAAGAGGGTTGCCATACTTCTACATCACTAGGTAGAGTACCATCACTATATGCGTAAATATCACATATTGTTTCTCCTTTTGAAAGTTCAATAGTACAGCTATTAGTGCCTTCTGGTATTTCAACGTATTCATGTAAGAAGCCATTAGTACCACATTGTTTTGTTTGACTATTATAACTTAATGTCCATTCGTCTGTTTTAGCACCCCATATAACATAGATACCATACATTGGTTGTTGTGATGTGATGGTAAGAGTGTCGCCTGCTGAGTAAGAAGTGTATGTATAATAAGAGCTATCTTTTAAGTAAGAAGTCCCTTTACCAGAAGATGCACTTATTGAAATATCAAGTGATTGTGCAGCCTTAGCAGGAGTAGTGTTTTGTGTGTCTTGTGAGTTAGTATCAGAATGTAATGAAATCTGGTCATCGTAATTAACCTGTTCATCAGCAAATGTATTTGTAGAAAATAACATTACTGCTATAACCGCTACAAAACACGATAAAAGCCTTGTTAAAGTAGATTTTATCTTCATAAATTTCCTCATTTCTGAGCGTATATCTATATTGCTATTTGCTTTCGCTCACAAACAAATAGCATTTGAGCAACAGACTTAAAATATCATATTTTTAGAATATAGTAAAGCCTTGAGTTTTTGTGTTTTACATTTATGTACCTTTTTGATATAAGTAATCTATTAATTTATTGCTTTTAGAAATAGAAGCTAAGAACCTACTTAATTAATAGTTAAGGTATATTCATTTGATATTTTATAAATGTCGATAAAAAATTGATATTAATGAAAATTTTATACGAAAAAGCATTTTTTTGTCATTTGATTTGTGGTAAAATCAAAATAACACACAATAATAATATGTTAAGCTATTTTGCGGAAATGAGGATTATATGGAGTTTAAGAAAATAGATGATACTAAGTTTCAATGTATTTTATATGAAGAAGATTTAGAGGATAATAATATATCACTCGATGATTTCTTTAAAAATGATACTGACAAAATACATGACCTTTTAGATGTTGTAATGGAAGAAGCTGAAAAGAGTATTGGAATAACTATGAATGGTGGAGTTATGTCACTTCAGTTAGCACCTCAGCCAAACCACTCAATATTACTTACAATTTCTTCTGGAAAAGATAATTTTGGAAGAATGTTAAAGCAGGCTGGAGAACAGGCTATGCAGGCTATAGAGTCTATGGGAAGTAATTCTATTAGTAAAGAAGACTTTGAAGAACTTACCGATAACATTTTAGGAAGAAAATGGAATGATACAAGTGATAAAAAGAGTACTTCTAAAAACTCAGGAAATAATAATCAAGATGAATTACAAAGTAATTTTATTAAAGCAAATATATCAGTGTTTAAGTTTGCAAGCATTGAAAATGTAGAAGAATTTTGTATGAATTGTCCTAAAACTTGGGGAATAATTAATTCTGTATATCAAGATAAGGCAGATGGAAGTGTATATCTTATTCTTGAAAAGGGAAGAAGTTCTGAAAGCAAATATAAGGTGTTTACTAACATGCTAATGGAATATGCTGAATTTGACTCATCAAAGCCAGAAAGAGTGGCTTACATAAAAGAGCATTTTGAAGTATATATTAAGGCTAATGCAATTAACACTATAAAGAAGTATTGTATTGGATAGAATAAAATTTGAAATAGATTGTAAATGAATTTAAAAAGTAAATTGCCTACTATTTATTGTAAAAAGCAATAAGTGGGGAATTGCTGATATTTGTTTAATTTAATTATAGTGCCTTGCAGTATTATTTTACAGGATTTGTAAAATGGTATTGCGAGGCTTTTTGTCGTTGTTTTACAAATGATAAGTTTTAAATTCTTAATAATTCTTAATTAAAATTCTTATATATTGAAAGTATATGACATAACTGTTAGTTTATTATATAGAGTTTATAAAATCTATTTTCAAAATAAAATTAATTTAGTTAAGTGAGGCGAGATTAGTGTATACAATTTTAATTGTTGATGATGAAGTGCAGATAAGGAATATATTAAAAGAGTTTCTTTTAATGAATGGTAATAAAGTAGTGGAAGCAAAAGACGGAAAAGAAGCTGTTAAGCTAATGAATGAAAGTATAAGTCTAGTTATAATAGATGTCAATATGCCTAATCTTACAGGAGATAAGGCGTGTAGAATGCTTAGAAGAAAATGGAATTGCCCAGTGATATTTTTAACAGCTTATGGTGACAATGAAACAAGAATACGCTGTTATGAATATGGAGCAGATGATTTTGTGGTGAAGCCTTTTAGATATTCAGACATTATTGTTCATGTAAATGCTTTACTTAGACGTTGCTACGAGTATGATGTTACAAATAATAAGCAGAATGAAAAAATAATAACACAAGATATTAATAGTATTAATAATATTAGCAATGATACTAAAAAAGATATGTTAATAGATGGTCTTATTATTGACAAGTATAGAAGAAAGATAACATATAACGATAAGAATATAGAAGTTACTTGTACAGAATATGATATATTCGAGTTCCTTTTAAAAAACAAGGGTAAGGTATTTGCAATTGATGAAATATACGAAGCAGTATGGCAAGAAAAGTATTGCAAAGCTTCAGCTAATACAGTAATGGTACATATAAGAAACTTAAGGAAAAAGCTTAATAATACTGGTAGAGAATTTATTTTTAATTCATGGGGGAAGGGATATTATGTTGATTAAAAAGAAAATAAAGCTATATGGGAATATAAGGACATATATTTTTTGTGTTATTATGTTTATAATATGTTCAGGAATTAGTATTGCTTTGTCAAGTATGGCTAATAAGATACTTGATAGGGTGACTTATAATGGTATATTGTATATGGACTATATGACAACAATATTAAAAGATATTCAACAGGCATTTGATAATGGTGTTATAACCTATGATGACAATGGCAGAGAAAGTCTTGATAAAATAGTAAGAAAATATAGTGATATAAGTGTCTATGTAGATGTAGAAGAAGATGGAAATATACAACATTTTTATAGTTCAAAAGATATTGATACACGAATTGCAAATAGTGGAACATTTGCTTGTTATTTTAAAGACGGTAAAAAAGCTAGTTTAGGTATAAATGTGTTGTATACATTTGGAAAGACTGTGTTACTGTATAAAAGAATTATATGTATATTAATTGGAGGTATAATATATATAATATCTATTGTAATATATATGTTTATCATGCAAAAACATTTGACACGATTAAAAAAAGAAGTGGATTACATAGGTGCAGGTGATTTGTCAAGACATATTGATATTGATGAAAATGGAGATATAGGTCATATTGCAAAGTCAGTAGAAAATCTAAAAAATGAAATGATAAAATCTCGTAATAATGAAATAAAAGCTGTTGAAGATAAAAATAATACAGCAAGAAGTCTAGCACATGATATAAGAACGCCACTTACAATTATATCGGGTAATCTTGATTTAATAAGTTTAAGTCTTGTTAGGTTAAAAGATATAGACAATAAAGTTGATGAGCAAAAAAGTGATTTTGAAAAATTAATTAAATATATTGATATATGTCAAGAAAATATTGAAAAGATTAAAGATATAACGACAGATGTATTTGCAAAAGAGGATATAACAACAATAGATATGGATAGTGTCAGAAGTAGTTATATGAATAAGTGGTGTGAACAGCTAATAAAATGTGGCTTTACAATAGATGAAAAAATTTGTTATGATAACAGTGTAAATATAAATATTAAGCCTAACCAATTCAAAAGAGTGCTGGGGAATATCTTATCAAATATTTGTAACTATGCTGTTCTAATGTCTGAAATTAGAGTTGTTTATAAGAATGACAGTATAATAATAAGTAATCTTATTAAAGAATTAGAGCAACTTTCTATGGAAAATAAAGAACATAATTATATAGGTGAAAATCTGTGTGAAGATATTATGAAGCAGATGGGTGGCGATTACACAAAATGGATAGAAGACAACTACTATTATATCAAAATAGCATTTGATACTATCAAGTAAAATTATACTTTTATTTATCTGAACAAATGTTCAATTTTATTGTTATGGTAACTGATATTGATAAAATAAGAAAGTGAGAAGATATATGAGATATCCAGAATTTTTAAAAGAGAATGGAAGTATTGGTTTTGTAGCACCGTCTTTTGGTTGTGCTACTGAGCCTTATAAGACAGCCTTTAAAAATGCGCAAGAAATTCTTACAAAAAAAGGTCATAGTCTTTTATTGGGCGACAACTGTTATGAGGACAAGGGCGTAGGAATAAGCAATACGCCTGACAAATGTGGTAAAGAACTTAACAGTATGTATCTTAATGAAGCTGTTGATGTATTAATATCATGTGGTGGTGGAGAGCTTATGTGTGAAATCCTTGAATATGTAGATTTTGATAAAATATCAAAGGCAACACCCCAATGGTATATGGGGTATTCAGATAATACAAACTTTACATATCTATTAACAATACTTTGTGATACTGCTTCGATATATGGACCATGCGCCGGTGCATTTGGAATGAGTCCCTGGTATGATAATATACAAGATGCTTACGACTTATTAAGGGGCAAGAAGCTTAATCAGACTGGTTATAAGTTGTGGGAAAAGAAGTCCCTAAAATCAGAAGAAAATCCACTAGCCCCAATAAATGCAACAGAGCCTAGAGTGCTTCGTGTATACAATAATGGAGTGTTATCAGATGAAAATGACACAATTAAGTTTTCAGGCAGATTTATAGGTGGTTGTATGGACTGTCTTGTTAATCTGTTAGGAACTAAGTATGACAAAACTGTTGAATTTATTGAAAAGTACAAAAATGATGGCATTGTATGGTTCCTTGAAAGTTGTGACCTTAATGTATTTGCTATAAGGAGAGCTATGTGGCAGATGGATAATGCTGGGTGGTTTAAGTATGTTAAAGGCTTTTTAATAGGACGACCAATGGTACATGGGCAGCAGATGATGGGCTTAGACCAGTATGAAGCTGTTATGGCAATTATAAGAAAGTACAATGTACCAGTAATAATGGATACAGATATAGGACATGTTGCACCAACAATGCCGATAATTTGTGGAAGCTATGCAGATATAGAAATAAAAGGACAAGAACTAAATATAAATATGAGTTTAAAATAATTTTTATAAAGTGTGTTTCTAATAGTTAATATAAGAAAGTCCCATTGTACTTATTATTTGTTACAATATAAATAATAAGTACAATGGGAACTTTCTTTCTAGTATTAAAATACTTATACTATTTTTAAAATATTCATTTCCTGTATGTTTTTAAAATATATTCTATATTTTTAATCACGAAAATAAATATCACGAGTGTAAACTTTATCTTTAACATCATTGAGAATATTATCATATCTATTAGCTACAATGATATCACACATTTTCTTAAATTCGTCAAGGTCATTGACAACAGTTGAATTACAAAACTTTTTCTCCTTAAGAGATGGTTCATAAATAACGACTTCAACTCCCTGTGCCTTAATTCTTTCCATAATACCAAGAATAGAGCTTTGTCTGTAATTATCAGAATTAGACTTCATAGCAAGACGAAAAAGCCCCACAACAGATGGGTTCATATCTAAGATACGTTCAGCAATAAAGTCCTTTCTAGTACTGTTAGCAGCAACAATAGCAGACATAATATTATTGGGAACATTATTGTAATTAGCTAAAAGTTGCTTAGTGTCTTTAGGAAGACAATATCCACCATATCCAAAAGATGGATTGTTGTAATGAGAGCCAATTCTAGGGTCAAGTCCTATTCCTTCAATAATCTGCTTAGTATTAAGGCCTCTCACATCGGCAAATGTATCAAGTTCATTAAAAAAAGATACTCTAAGTGCAAGGTATGTATTCGCAAAGAGTTTGATTGACTCTGCTTCTGTAAGATTTGTAAAGAGTGTTGGAATATTTTTTTTAATAGCACCATCACTTAAAAGCTTTGCAAATGTTTCTGCGGCAGCTTTAAGTTTTGGATTGTCAAGGACAGTACCTACAATTATTCTGCTAGGATATAGATTATCATATAAGGCTTTACCTTCACGCAAAAATTCGGGTGAAAACATTATATTTTCATTGTTAAATTGCTTTCTAATGCTTTCCGTATAACCTACGGGAACAGTTGATTTAATAACTATGTAAGCATTAGGATTGATATTTGTAACCGTAGATATAACATTTTCAACAGAACTTGTATCAAAATAATTCTTTTTAGGGTCATAATTAGTGGGCGTTGATATTATAACGTAATCAGCATCTTTATAAGCTTCGCAAGTATTGCAGGTCGCAGTAAGATTAAGATTGCGGTTGGCTAGATAATCTTGTATTTCAGTATCTACAATAGGAGATATTTTGTTATTTATCATGTTAATTTTATCTTGAACAATATCTATCAGGTATACAGTGTTGTGCTGTGCTAAAAGAATAGCATTAGATAACCCCACATATCCAGCACCAGCAATGGCTATTTTCATTGAAAAACCTCCAAAATCTTTTTAAATAAAATTGAATAATTTGCTACCCATTAATAAAAGTAAATGCAAGCAAATTACAACGTAAATTATTATGTACAATAGAAGTGT
>URYE01000063.1 GCA_900551945.1 uncultured Eubacterium sp.
CATCCATATCAAAATTATATGTATTTTTATTAAAAATTCTAGGTATTAGATATCTCATTTCCTCTTTTAAATATATTTCTCTATTATCTTCAAAAAATATTTTTATCTCACCACTGCTTTTTAAATCTAATCCTAATTCATCAATATTATTTATATGTTTTTTTATCCATTCTTTATTATAATTAAGTTTATTCATATCAATGTCACCAATTATATTATGGATATAATCATAAATATAATAATCATTATCTTTTTTTGTATTATCTTTATAGTTCTTTTCCTTATTTATTATACTATCATAGTAATTATCAATTCTATCATCATTAATAACACCATTTTTTATATTATCAATATCAACACAAAAAGACATATAATTATTACTTTTTATTTTCTTGCCCGGCAAATCTAAACCTTTATTTGAATTTATAATACGACTATGATAATCATAAAAACATATATCCCTATATAACGAATCTGTTTTATTAATTCCTTCTAAATTTTTTGTTTTCTTATCATATTGTATAAAACATGATTTAATTGTACAATCTTTTTTTACGATTATATAATATCCTTCCGCTGGTTTATACTCATCTAATATTATATCTTCTCCTCTTTTATTTGCTCTTTCCATTTCTTCTCTAAATATCTCTATACATTCCTGTAACACAATATCACCTACCATTTAAAATATAAATTTCACTACTACTTTATACCTCACCACTCATATTGTTTATACACTGTACAATTTAATTATTTAATCTATATCCATATTTCTATTTATATTCAACTCTTTAATTCTTGTATAAAATATTTTATTCTTATCTTTAATATTGTTTTTGTCTTAATTTTTTATTTCAACGTTATTTTATAAATATATAATAGCATATTTTATTAAATAAATCTACAATTTCATTAACCTAACATTTATCATCAATTTTTAATAAAGTTTTATCATCTCACTCAATTGTATTAATAAATAAGCTACTTTAAACATATAAACTAATACTATTTAAGCGCTAGTTATTTTTATTTCATTGGCACATAATTACAATACCCATAACCTCTTGAATTAGAAGTACCTAACCCTGTTCCAAGTACGAAATATGCTAGTTCTTGTGCTTTTTCATTATCTGCAATTTTTAGACTAACTTTATCACCTAACAACTTTATTTTCCCTTTGTAAAGATTAGCTATTGGCTTTTTATTAATGAATTTAATATATGTATAAAAGTCAAAGTCTTCTTCTATTTTTTGATTTGTAAACTCATTGTATTTTTTAACAACATTTTCAAAAAGCTGTCTTTCATATTCGTCTAAAGATATCTTATCTCTCCAATAACCATTTTCGCTTTTCATTATCACAGGAGTCAAGGAATATATTTCATATATCATTTTCTTAGGTATTATTCTATTTTCAACAGTAAGTCCTTTTAATTTTTTTGTGTAATGATTTCTTAATACCTTTGAAAAATAAATCGCAAGCTCTTCATTTACTGTTCTAATAATTATTGTATATATATTGTCTTTTTTATATATACCATCTTTTTCGACAGGATACATTCCATTAAAAACGTAATTTTTGTAACAATTAGTTTCATGGTATTCAAGCCATTTTTCGTCACGAGCCAATGCACTATCAATAAATGATGTTTCTACTGAAAGCATATCTTCGTATGTAATATCAGTTAGTGCATATAATTTTAACCTTATTTCGTATACTTTTATCTTCATAAAATAAACTCCTTTTTTTAATAATATAACCCTCTACTTTTTTATATTATGTTTTCCAAATATTTTATTTTCAGATTTATTGTGTTTTAACTATAGTATTTATACTTAGATTAATCAACTATAATTCTAAACAAAAAATAGTAATAATTTTTATCTATAATTACTATTGAAATACGTCTTAAATATATTGTATCATTATATAATGTTAAACAATAATATATGATATTTTGAAATGATTTTTTGTGTTTTAAACTTCATTTTAATTAAACTTCAACATAAGATGTATCAAATTTTCCATATTTCCATTTTTAATTTTAAATATCGCATTGACAAAAAAACTGCCTACACCACAAAATAGAATGTAGACAGTTTTTATTTTTATTATCTCAAAATTTATTCTGCATTAATTTTTCACACCTTGTACTTATGTATTTGAAAAATGTATTAACTGTTTTTATATTTAACTTTAAATAAACTTTAGCAAACATTTTCAAAATTACATATCCTATTAATACACCTAATGTATTAAAAATGACATCATTAATATCAATTATTCTCAAAGAAAACCCTTTTGCAATTAAAGCTTCTATTAATTGCAATAACTCTATTCCACAGCTAAAACACAAGCCACTTATTATAATATTTCTATTCTTCTTAAAATTAAATAAAAATGGAACAATCATGCCATAAGGTATTGTCATTATAATATTTAGTAAGCTTGTTTTGTTTAAGCTGTCTTTAAATGGAATTATATTAATACTTTTTAATATATTGTTAGGCAAATCCATATCTATATATAGGTATATTGGAAAAAGTGTTAATCTTATTACATTTATTAGATACACAAACATAATAAACGAAAATATTATCAACATAAAATCTTTTTTCTTCTTGTAAATTACTATTGCAATTACTAGATATATTATTATGCCAACTATAATTGAAAGCATATCAAAATCTATAATCATATTAAATCCCTTCTTATCTTAATGTACTTTATAGATTATTGTAAAATATTTTATCATTAATTTTTAACGCCTTCTCAAAACAGCCACCCACACACCTACAAGCACAGCACCTATTCCCATAAGTACAATTGCATACATAAATAGTGGTGCTACATTTATTGTTATTGACCTGCCTAAAAGTTTATTTGTTAATGAAAGTGATAATGACTTTGCTGCAAATGCTGTTACACATGTTAATATGCCGCCACAAAGACTAGATATTCCCAAGTCAAATACTGCTCTTGTCTTAACACTATTCATAACTATTATAAGAATTGTAAGTACAACAAGTATTATAGCTAGAATAATTTGTGCTGTTGTCGACGTAATTGCAATATATATCTTAACAGCATTTATTACATCTGGTGTCATATAGTTTACTACTTTATTGCAAGACTCTGTAATTTTACTTTGTATATTTTGTGACAAATACTTTGTAACTGATTGTATTATAGCTTTTTGCATTTTGCCAAGTTCAAGATTAGCTGTATCTGTTATAATTTTTATAATCTCATCGGATAGATTACTTATTGAACTTTCAACATCACTCGTGTTAATATGATCAGCTACATTTCCACCACTTCCATCTTCTGCTACAGTTATTTCAATTGCTTGAATATATTCTTGTGTTATATCATTTAAAAATTCATTTTCATTAATATCATCATATATTGTAAGAAGTTGGTCTGTTGTTACATCGGGATATGCCTGCAATATCACATCGCCTACTTTTGAGCTTATTGTGCTATAAATTACTGCTTCTTTAATTGCTCCATCACCTATATCTTTTGCGAAAAATGATATTCCTGCCACTACTGCAACGATAAGATAACAAACCATACATAACCTTTTAATAATCTTCATAGTTTTAGCCTTTCTTTTATTTATATATTTTCATTATTAATTCTATCATCAACACTTTTAAATATCAAATATATAAAAACCCCAGAACAAGCCATTTTGCTTATCCTGAGGTTCTTTGATTACTTATTATTTATTAATATATTACTTAAAATACTTAACACCTGACTCGAATATCTTTAAATCTTGTTCGCCATAGATGTTGATTGCTACACCATCGCCTCGTCTTTCTGAGTGAGCCATCTTGCCTAAACATCTTCCATCTGGGCTTGTTATACCTTCAATTGCCATGTATGAACCGTTGACATTCCATTCTTCGTCCATTGAAATATTTCCTTCTGGGTCGCAGTATTGTGTTGCTACTTGACCATTTTCAAAGAGCTTGTCAAGCCATTCTTTAGGTGCAACAAATCTTCCTTCACCATGTGAAGCTGGATTACAATATACACTACCAAGCTCTGCTCCTGCAAGCCAAGGACTCTTGTTAGTAACCACCTTAGTATATACCATCTTAGATATATGACGGTTAATTGTGTTGAATGTAAGTGTTGGCGAATTGCTGTCTTGTCCTGTAATCTTTCCATTTGGCACAAGTCCGAGTTTAATAAGTGCCTGGAAACCATTACAAATACCAAGTGCAAGACCATCTCTTTCATTGAGAAGCTTTTCAACTGCTTCCTTCATCTTAGCATTTCTAAATGCTGTTGCAAAGAACTTAGCAGAACCATCTGGTTCGTCACCTGCTGAAAATCCTCCCGGGAACATGATAATCTGTGACTTGTTAATAGCATTTTCAAATTCGTCAACAGACTCTCTAATTCCCTGCGCATCAAGGTTTTTAAATACCTTAACAATAACATCAGCACCTGCTCTTTCAAATGCCTTTGTACTGTCATATTCGCAGTTAGTTCCTGGGAATACTGGAATAAATACTGTTGGTTTTGCTAATTTGTTTTTGCATACATATACATTTTCTGTATTATAAAGCTTTGTTTCTATTGGAGTAGTTTCCTTTACAGCTTTAGTTGGGAATACATCTTCAAGCTTATCTTCCCATACTTTAAGTGCTTCATCAACTGTTATTACAACATCCTTGTATACAAACTTAGCATTGTCCTTTACTTCACCAACCTTAGCATAATCAAGGTCAATATCAGCTACTCTTTCCTGTGGTACTTCTGCAACTATACAACCATAAGCTGGTGCAAATAATGTATCTTCATTAATATCACTACTTAATTCAAAACCTAACTTATTACCAAATGCCATCTTGCAAACTGCTGGTACAAGACCTTTTCCATCTAATACATAAGCAGATACTATCACTTTGTCTGCGATAAGCTTATGAATACCATCATATAGCTTCTTAATCTGCTCAAATACTGGCAAATCGTATTTATCTCTTTCTATATCAAATCTCACTAAAACATTGCCAGCTTTTTTAAGCTCTGGTGTGATAATATCACCTTCTTTTGCAACATCAATAGCAAATGAACAAAGTGTTGGTGGAACATCAATATCTTCAAATGTTCCTGACATACTGTCCTTACCACCAATTGATGGAAGTCCAAAGCCTAACTGTGCTTCATAAGCTCCGAGTAATGCTGACACTGGCTGACTCCATCTTTCTGGGTCTTGTGTCATTCTTCTAAAATACTCTTGGAAAGTAAATCTAATCTTATTAAAATCACCACCTGCAGCTACTATCTTAGCAACTGAGTCTGTCACAGCATACATAGCACCATGATATGGACTCCATTTAGAAAGATATGGGTCAAAGCCATAAGACATCATTGTAACTGTGTCACACTTACCCTTAAGTACTGGTAACTTTGCAACCATTGACTGTGTTTCTGTAAGCTGATACTTACCACCATAAGGCATATATACTGAACCTGCTCCGATTGAAGCATCAAATCTTTCAACAAGACCTTTCTGTGAACACTCATTCAAATCTGATAATGTATCAAGCCATTTTGCCTTAACATCACTAACTTTTTCGCCCTTAAGATAATTGTCGCTTTCATCTGGAATATCTACAAACACTGATGTTTCCTGATGAGCTCCATTAGTGTCAAGAAATGCTCTTGAAATATTAACGATATCTTTACCTCTCCACTCTAACACAAGTCTTGGTTCTTCTGTAACTACTGCTACCTCAACTGCTTCGAGATTTTCTTCTTTCGCATACTCTAAGAACTGCTTAACGTCCTTAGGGTCTAATACAACAGCCATTCTTTCTTGTGACTCAGAAATAGAAAGTTCAGTTCCGTCAAGACCTTCATACTTTTTAGGTACTTTATCAAGTGACACTCTAAGTCCATCTGCTAATTCACCAATAGCAACTGATACACCACCTGCACCAAAGTCATTACATTTTTTAACTAATTTAGTAACTTCTGGTCTTCTAAATAATCTTTGCATTTTACGTTCTGTAGGTGCATTACCTTTTTGAACTTCTGCTCCACAGCTTTCAAGTGACTGTTCTGTATGTACTTTTGATGAACCTGTTGCTCCACCACAGCCATCTCTACCTGTACGACCACCTAATAATACGATGATATCTCCTGGGTCAGAATTTTCTCTCTTAACTGCACTTCTTGGAGCTGCTGCAATTACAGCACCAATTTCCATTCTCTTTGCAACATAATCTGGGTGATATAATTCCTTAACATATCCTGTTGCAAGACCTATCTGATTACCATAAGAACTATAACCTTGTGCTGCACCAGTTACAAGCTTTCTTTGTGGAAGCTTTCCATGAAGTGTTTCTGAAATAGGAACTGTAGGGTCTGCTGCACCTGTAATTCTCATTGCCTGATATACATAAGTACGTCCTGACAATGGGTCTCTTATAGCACCACCAAGACAAGTTGCTGCACCACCGAAAGGTTCAATTTCTGTTGGGTGATTGTGAGTTTCATTTTTAAAATTAACAAGCCATTCTTCTGTCTTTCCATCTATTTCAACAGGAACTACTATACTACAAGCATTAATCTCGTCAGACTCCTCTTGGTCGTTGAGTTTTCCTTCTGCTTTTAACTTCTTCATAGCAAGAAGTGCTAAGTCCATAAGACACACAAACTTATCCTTGCGGTCTTTATATAATTCTTTTCTATCAGCTAAATATTTGTTATATGAGGCTTGCATTGGCTCTTTATAGAAACCGTCTTTAAAATTAACCTCTTTAAGTTCTGTGGCAAATGTTGTGTGACGACAGTGGTCTGACCAGTATGTATCAAGTACTCTGATTTCTGTCATAGATGGATTTCTTTTTTCTTCGTTGTGGAAATATTCTTGAATAAACTTAAAATCTTTAAATGTCATTGCAAGACCAAGTGAATTATATAATTCAAGTAACTTGTCTTCCTGCATATCTTTAAAACCTTCAAATATAATTACATCATCAGGAACTTTAAACTCTGTTACAAGTGTCTTTGGAAGTTCACTTGAAGCTTCTCTTGAATCTACTGGATTGATACAAAGTTCCTTTATCTTTGTCTTTTCGTTATCTGTCAACTTTCCTGAAATAACATAAGTAACAGCAGTCTTTATTACAGGCACTTCATTTTCATTAAAAAACTTAACACACTGTTCTGCTGAGTCTGCTCTTTGGTCGAACTGTCCCGGAAGAAATTCTACTGAAAAGATAAAATCATCTTCCTTATGTTCAAACTGCATTTCATAAACATTGTCTACTGGTGGTTCTGAAAATACTGTAGTAAGTGACTTTTCATAAGTCTGGTCTGAAAGATTTTCGATATCGTAACGAATAAGTTCTCTTACATCTGTGATAGTCTTAATTCCAAGATATCCTGTAATCTCATCGTAAAGTTCCTTTGCTTTTACAGCATATGGTTTTTTCTTTTCAACAAAAACTCTTTTAACGCCGCTCATTTTCATCCTCCTGATAACACCAAATTAATTTGAATTAGTTTGAATTGTATTAGATTTTTAATCAAGGCTTTAATTGCCTTTCCTATTCATCACCCACATATATGATAAATCACAACTAATAGACAATTTCGCTTTACAATATAAATTGCGTGTCAATTATCACTTTTCAAATCATAATTTTCACATCATATCAATATGCTATGAATAGAATTTTATTTTAGCATAAAAAATACATATTAACAACATAAAATTGAATTTATTAAAAATATTGTCACATTTTAATAATATCCACCAAATTCTCACTTCCATATTCCATAAATACTAATCATACAATAATCTTATGCTCAATCTTCTCTCCCATCTCAACACCAATTTTTTATATTTTGCAAGCCAATAAACTTTAAATAAAGATATCAGTAGTATATATACTAAATGCACCATTAAAAGAACTGCGAACAATATTTGTATGACAACAGCGAACACCACTGTTCGATGATGTCATACAAATATTGTTTGCAATTCTTTTACTGGTGTGTGTGTATATATACTACTGATATCTTTCTTCAATACATAAAAATGTAAAATACAAAAACTCCACCACTCTTACTCGTGCATACGCTTTATTATTTTATATACTACTTCATTTTCCATAACAATCGGTGCTGTATGAGCAAAGAACACTATTCCATCTGTCTGTGATATTATCTGACTCTTTATATATCCCTCATAAGGGTCTACTACTTCTGCAATACATTCTCCATGAGATACATAGTCCCCCGGAGCTTTATATCTTTTATAAAAGCCTGCGTCATAAGACTTTACACAGTGCAAATCACTTTCATTTACAACACTTGCAATATATCCACTGTGATTATTGTATTTTACTATACCCATTCTCGTTAAAAATCTAAGTACAGACGATACTGCCTGCCTAGCAGAATGTTCGTCTATTGTATCTGTACTATTTGTATATATTGAAAAAGCATTTGTTCCGTTCATCTGCCAGTTATAATTGAGTGTTGCTGTATCCATTGGCTTTGGTCTTCTAATAACAACATACGGAAGACCAAAAAGATTAGCAAGACTTGCACTTTGAAAACCAGTTTCCATCATTCTTACATGTGGAATAAAATCTCCCTGCATATAAAAACTAGCAAATTGAATACCATAGTTATATCCTTTTACCCTTTCAAAAATACTAGCTGAAATCTGCTTAGTAGCATCTCCATGAATATCTCCTGGAAATGTTCTGTTAATATCAACATTGTCTAATGCCCAAAATCTTTTACCTATATTCAAAGAAAAACTATTTGCACATGGAATAACAAATATTTCGTGATTATGTGTAATTGCACCATGTGCTTCTAAGTTCTTTAACGTATTAATAAGCTGTGAACATATATAAAGTTGCTGCATTTCATTACCACGCAATGCTCCAACTATACAAGCAGACCTTTCACCACTTCCAAATTTATACCCTTCTATATTAAAATCTTCTCTATACAATCCTTTTAATGTATAAACAATCTCTTTTTTCATAAATCAAATCCTTTAATATTTTTTATCACTGTAAACTCTCGCTAATAGTGTACCTTTATATACAACTGGATTTTCTCTTAATGTAAATATAATTCCGTCCATTGACGCTTCTATTCTTTGAATTACTTTTCCCTCGATAGGCTCGATTACATCTCCAATATGTGTTCCTTTATCAATCTGTCCCATCTTTTCTATATGGGATACAAATATTCCAGTTCCACATGATGTAACAAAATCAACATGACCCTCTGTAGAAATAATAGGGTCTTTAACATCAACTGGTTCATCTTCCCATATCCCCATATTAATTAAAAGGTTAAATATACCCTTTATTAACTGCTGACAATAATTAGTATTAATTCTATGACCTACTCCCATCTCAACTACAAGTGTAGGTACACCCATATGATTTAAACTATATGCTAATGTAGCATCAAGCACTGTAATTGATGAATATATCCACACAAAATCAGCATTAAGCATTTTAGCATAGGGAATAAGCTTATCAGCATTTGGTTTATTTAATCGTACCTGTGGGACTTCCTTGACAAATATATTACTTGAATGAATATCAAGACAAAAATCACTTCCTATAATGTCATTAACAATCCCCGCAGCAATATATTCATTCATTGCTCCATTATTATCACCCGGAAATGTTCTATTCATATCAAGGTCAAACATAGGTATTCCTCTTGAACCTGTATCAAGTCCAAGAGGATTAATATCTGGATATACGTCTACAATTCCCTTTAATCGTTCTGGGTGTTCCTTAATTCTTCTTATTATTTCATAACACACATACTGACCATCTAATTCGTCACCATGTGTTCCTGTAACTATAGAAACTCTTGTTTCTTTACCTGTTGCATTATCTGGCATTAAACGATTTTTCTTAATCACAAGCCTTTCATGCACAGGTAAATCAACTGATACAACTTCTTCTATCATTCAGACAACTCTCTCCTAATCTAATCATCATAATCTCGCACAACAATCTTTTCGTTGACTTTTCTAACAGTAAGATGGTTCATCTCTTCATTTGGCTGGAATACTAAATCATCAATATAAACTCTAGCTCCTGGATAAATTGCCTTTTCAATTCTGACACCAGAACTTCCTGACTCTCTTATAATGTCAAAAAGTCTTTTACTCTCAGATTGAAACTTAGCCTTTTCTGCTGTCTTAATAATCTTAGACTGGAATACCTTTGTATATGCCTGCTTATCAAGCTTTTCAGGTGCTGATTTCTTTATTAAATCAAACTTTCTAAGTACATTTTCATACATACTAATCTCACTATCAATTTCTTTTATTTTAATTAAAAGATTAGCATATTCTGTCTGTAACTTTTTAGATGGGCCTACTCTTACTGCTGTAATTGTATGAGAGTTGTTGCCTAATAATGGAGTTTCTATTCCCATAACTCCTGTAAGTTCACCGCCATATATTACACCTTTTGCACCATCTATAATAATCTTTCCTATTGCAGTCATATTACTATTAAGAATATATCCAGCATTAATATCACCCTCTGCGTATACTTCGGCATTCTCAAAGAACTTACCTGTAATATTGCCCTTTGCATATACTTTACCTACGCCATTTGCATTAATTCCGCCTTGTAAAATAAGGTCTTTTTGCGTTGTGATTATAGCACCTTCTACATGGCCACTAATATAGATACTTCCTATAGCATTAATTCTCAAACCAGTTATAACATTGCCTTTAATATTAACATCTCCATCAAAGTCAATATTACCTGTATTAAGGTCAACATCACCATCAATCTCAAGCAAATCAATTACTCTTAAATCATAATTGCGATACTCAACTTTGCCTGATATTGCTGCATAATATTCATCACCGTCTTCTGAAACTTTAAAGCCTTTACCTCTAAGAACTGACTTTGGCTTTCCAGGTTTTGGTGTAAGAAGCTTTCCTTTCACATCAAAGCCAAAAACTCCTTTTGTTGGGTGATAATACTTTGCCAACAACTGTCCTTCTTTAACACTTTCAAATAACTTAAGGTTCATATAATCTACAGAACCATCTGAACGAACTGTTGGTTTTCCATTAACATCTAAATCAAAGAAAAACTCATACCTTCCGTCCTCACCATTCTCCATCTGCTTACCTTGAGCAATAATAACATTTGTATTATAAATCTGCTCGTCAATCATCTTATGAAGCATGGCATCATCAATTCCCATCTTAACACCATTTGCAGATAATTCACTTATAACCTCGTCATAAGTAAATAACCCATCCGTATCTTCACCATTAACAGGCATATAAAGACACAAAGTTGCAGACATGCAATCACCAGAAATTGAAATCTGTATTTCCTTATTATTAAGCTGTTCATTATTATCTCGAAATTCAGGTCTATCCATACGTCCCTCAATTCTGCCTTGCGGCTGTGTATTCTAAACTGTTACAATGCTTTTTCCAACTCTAATCTCTTCTCCTGCATTTCCTTGCTTGTCATTGTAATATTAAGATATTGCATAACATCAACACCATGTTCAAGTCCTAGTCTTATCTGTTCCATTTGCTTGAAATCATATGCAGGGTCAGCATATATATTAACATCTACTCCACTACTTAGCCCTAAAAGTACTTCTTGACTTTGTAGTTCATTAAGACTTGTACCATTATCTTTGCCATCAAGCTTGTGCCTTATATCTTCCATCTCTAAAGCATCAATAAATGGGTCAGCATATACTGATACATCAAGCCCTTCTTCAAGTCCTAATCTTATCTGCTCCATCTGTCCCGAAGAAAAACCTATCATATCATAAAATGAAATATCCAACTTTTCTTCAAGACCTAACCTTATTTGCTTCATCTGGTCACCATTATATTCATGTAGAAGATACTTATTAATATCAACACAATGCTCTATTCCAAGTCTTATCTCATTAACTTGATATACATCGTAACCTTCATTTACAAAGAAAGCTATATCTATCTCTTTTTGTCTTGCTTTTCTTATCTGTCTTAACATATCACCTGAGCAACCTTGCTTGACAAATCTTGTAATATCATAATTCATCTTTTCACTTAAACGTATCTCTCTCATTACAGTATAATCGTATGACGGATTACATATATGTTCAAGTTCTATATTCTCCTTAATTGCAGCTTTAATTTCTTCCATCTGCATATAATCATATTCAGGATTGCAAAATGCTGATATATCCATACCATCTTCTAAAGCAAGTCTTATGGACTTCATCTGTGCCGCATCATATATATTATCACAATATGCGGAAACATTAACCTTACTTTTAATACCCTTTTCTGCTTCAACAATCTGAAGTCTGTTAAATCCCAATTTTGAAAGGCTATTTTTAAGAATATCTGGATCTCCATTTTCAGCCATAGTTATACATTTTTTGATTTGATTTTTAACTCCTATATCCATAAGCTATTCTCCATTATTGTAATTAAAGCCATGTGAAATTTTCACGTATTACTATCGTAGTATTATTATACATTATTTTTCTAACTATTGCACTATTTTTTATTAAAAATCTGACAAAATTTCTCTAAACACCAATTAAACCTTATTATAAACAATGATTTTAACGGTTCTAACATCCAATATTTATTTCTTTTTTCTTGCTCTTGATATCTCTCCTCTAAGTGACATAAGCATATTACTTAACATTCCTCTTGTCTGCGCATCTAGTGAATTAAACATTTTTATTGCCGCACCTGCACTTTTAAATAAATCAGAATTTACATCTGAAAGATTAACAGCCCCACTAGCTGTAAGTATTGAAAATAATGTATCAACAAACTTTGCTCTATCCTGCATATTCATTCCATTAATCCATTTACTCATAGCTTCTTGAATTATAGAACTGCTTTTACTAACTTTACAGTGCGTCTGAAAAGCATTTCCCATAATCTGCCACGACATTGCGTCATGCTGCATAATTCCCTTTTGATTACTCTTTACAACTTTGTAATCTTCTTCATGTTCAAGTAACATTCCAACAAATGAGTGATACGGAACTATTGTCTTAATCTTTGGAAGCATTTGTCGATACTCATTACTTTCTATCATATTTTTATCAAAGCCCGGTCCATCGTTGTTGTATACGTCTATTATTCTTTCTTTGATATCATCTTCTGATTTGACAGCAGAGTATATTGCAAGATTTCCACCTTTAGAATGACCACCTAATCTTACAAGACAATCATTATTTTTAAGAGTTTCTTTTACATATTTTACAGAAGCAATCTGCGATGGAACGGGACTCATAAAACTCATATTAAAATCTTCTCGCCAACCTACTATTGTATCGTCTGTTCCACGAAACGCAATATATATTGTTCCATCTGGCAAATGAACATGAAACGCCGCAAACTGCATTTGTGCCTTATCATCAACTATATCAATATAATTAGACAGTTCTATATCTTTAAATCTAGCTGTTGTTGCTGCTTCTTTCATAAAAAATGGAACATCTTTAATAAAAGTATTAACCTTTCTTAACTCATCTTCTGAATGTGTTTCAAAAAATTCTGCCGATGCTCTTGCAAGAGTTATTCTTCTTTGCGAACTGTCAGATGGAATTATATTTGTAAAATCCACATAGGCAAGTTGCGAAAGCACAAGGTTATCAACATCGTTAAATTTATCTTTGTTAAATTGTAAATCTCCACGCCAATGTATATAATCACTTAAATTCCCCATAAACACGTCACCTCTAAATATTTATTTTCCGCCATTCTTATAATAAAATACTGCAAGTTGTGTTCTATCTCTTAAATCCAATTTTTCAAGAATTATACTAAGATAATTCCTAACTGTTCCTTCTGATAAAAATGCTTTCTTTGCAATCTCTTTATTACTCAAGCCTTGCGCTACAAGCTGTACTATCATATATTCTTTTTGTGTAATATTATGTGCCACATAGTCAAACTGACCACCCTCTTTTATAAGTTCTGGTATCTTATTAACTATCTTTCCACCAAATACTGTCTGACCTAACATAACGGCTTCTAATGATGGAACTATACTTTCATAATCTTGCTTTAAAATATACCCCTTAACACCTATACTTAAAGCTTGTATAATATATTCAACTTAATTCTCCCTTAGGTATACTTACAAATATCTTAAAACTATTTTTATTATCTATGTTGATAATTCCATTAAGACTTTCTACTCTTGCACGAATATTTTCAAGCCCTATTCCAGTCCCATCGCCACTATTAACACATTTTCCATTGTCTTTAATAAGCATTTGATAAAATGACGGATGTTCTCTTAATATTATATTAACACTGTTTGCATTACTGTGTTTAACTATATTTACTGTTGCTTCTTTTACCACTGAAATAATACAATACTTAACACTTCTTGGAATGTCATTTGTAATATCGTATTCATAATCAATGTCATATTAAGTTCTTTACTATCATCTCTTATTTCTTTAATATCGGTATTAAGTTCATTTACTTTACAAGCATAATAATTAAACATAACAGCAACTACACTTATCATAAGCTCTATTATTATAATATATTTTTCCTGTAAAATATTATTATAACTTGCATTTTTATAATAAAAAATAAAATAGCAACTTCTTATAATAAGCACTAATAACGCAACCAATGACAAAATACATTTTACAAAAACTTTAATATTATTGGGAGATTTTAATTCTTCTTTTAATGTAATGCCATTATTTTTCATGTCCGATTTATTCAATATTTTTATCAGCTTACAAACATTTAATTCTTCATATATTATTAATGGCAAGCCATAAATAGCTTGTTTTATATATGCAGTTAATACCACATATCCACAAAATACTATGCACATATTGTAAGACTTATTAAAATATATCCCACAACTTGCTACACATATTAACATAAGTATTGCAAATACTGACTTAATATCTATACCCTGCAGACATATACAAACACCACAACAAATTATTATAAACACTCTATTAATTATCTTCATCTTTGCTCCATATTAATTCTTAATAGTATTAAATATTACAAATGTCACATTATATTCTTACTGCTGTCAATTCTAATTTCAAGATTATTTTTTTATTATATTATACAATAAAAGAATTAACAAAGAAAAGAGGATTGCTTATGATACCCGTTGTAAAAGTTGATAATCTTGTAAAACGTTATAAAGATTTTTTAGCAGTTGACCACTTCAAACTCACTGTTAATGAAGGGGAAATCTTAGGACTTCTAGGACCTAACGGTTCTGGTAAGACAACTACTATTAACTGCATATTGTCACTATTAAAATATGATAAAGGAACTATTGAAATATTTGGTAAAAAAATGACACCTGACAGTTACGATATTAAACGTCAGATTGGAATAGTTAATCAAAATGTAGCTGTACTTGATACACTTACTGTCTATGAAAATATTGATTATTTCTGTGGGCTTTATATTAATGACAAGAAGCTTAGAAAACAATATGTAAATGAAGCTATTGAATTTGTCGGTCTTAATGACTTTAAAAAATTTTATCCTAAAAAATTGTCCGGCGGACTCTTAAGACGATTAAATATTGCCTGTGGAATAGCTCATAAGCCTAAGCTTATTATCTTTGATGAACCTACTGTTGCTGTTGACCCACAAAGCCGTAACAACATTCTTGAAGGTATTGTTGAACTTAACAAAAAAGGCTCAACAATTATATACACTTCTCACTATATGGAAGAAATTGAACAGATATGCACTAGAATAGTGATTATGGATAAAGGCAAAAATCTTGCAAATGGAACAGCTGACGAATTAAAGAAACTTATTAAAAACAACGAAACCATTTACATTGATGTACTTAACCTTAATGAAGAACACATAAATAATATAAAGCAAATGAACCACATTTATTCTGTAACTTATGATGACAAACAGCTTATTGTTAAATGTAGTGGTGGCACTCACAATCTTATACATTTACTTAATTACTTTCAAGAAAATAATATTGCATTTGGAATAATTCACTCTGAATTTCCAACACTTAATGATGTGTTCCTTGAGCTTACAGGAAAAGAACTAAGAGATTGACAATAATTTATCAGGAGGAAATATGTTTGCACATTTATATAAATTCTTATGGACAATAAAAAATAAAAATTACATTTTATGGACTCTTACATTTCCTATAATTCTTGCCACACTTTTTTATATAGGTTTTGGTGGTCTTATGAATGGAAATGAAAACAAATTTAACACTATTAATGTAGCATTAGTTACTAATAATACCAACGAACAATTTATAGAAATCATTAAAAGTCTTGATGATGATAACGAAAATAATTCAACTAAACTTTTTAATATTTCTTATTGTGACAATGAAGACAACGCCTTAGACTTATTAAAAAATGGAGATGTTAAAGTTATTATTTATGAAGCTACTACACCTTTTGCAAAGTGTCTTGAAAATGGTATAAACAAAAGTATTACACAAAGTTTTTTAAATGAATATATTACACAAGCTGAAATCATTAAAGATGTATTCATTAATCATCCAGAAAAGTTACAAGCCACAATTGATACACTTTCTAAAAATGTTACTTATGGAAAGCAAATATCTCTTGCAAAAGGAGATTTTGACCCTTATATTCAATATTTTTATGCTTTAATAGCAATGGTGTGTTTATATGCTTCACACTCTGGAGCTTCTTGTGTAAATGAAATACAAGCTAATAAGTCTGAGGTAGGAATACGATGTAATATTTCTCCCATACATAAATTTAAACTATTACTTACTAATTTTTTAGTAGTTATAAATGTATGCTTTTTAGCATTTATATTGCTTGTGCTTTATATTCAATTTGTGCTTAAAATTAACATTGGTTCAAGAATTCCATTTATTTTATTAACGGGACTAGTTGGTGATATTATAGGTGCTTCTTCTGGAATGTTAATTGCAATATTAGCCAAAAATGCAAATATTCAGTTTGCCTTAACAACGGGATACAGCCTTATATGTTGTTTTTTCAGTGGTCTTATGATTGGCAATATGAAAGATATTATTGAACCTGACTACTCTTCACAGCAAGCTGTGGAGGTTCTAACTGATGATATTTTGCAGTAATCGTACATCATTTTCAGACTTTGGATATACTGTCTTTCT
>URYE01000064.1 GCA_900551945.1 uncultured Eubacterium sp.
ATGACATTCACTTCAACGGAAAGGGTCTCGCCGCCGACGCTTGTCCATGCAAGTCCGCGGGCAACGCCCACCTCGTCTTTTTTGTTCATCATATCAAGTACTATGTGAGATACCATTGCAACCGCAAAAGGCATCATCATATCAGGGAATATGTAAAATACAATTAAACTAAATAATAAAACACCTAACGCAGAATGTGTAAATGTTCTATGCGGAAACTCCTTACATACTATACATGTTACAATAAACACTGCTATTCCTGATAAAAGTCGATACATATTACTTTCTTCTAATATCATTGTCATAATACTAAAATTAAACCTATAATTAATATATCCTTCAATTATAGAAAGTATAACAATAATGCCTAAAATAGTATTAAATGCACTTCTTGAATTAGATGTCTTTATGTCTATGTCACATATTAATGACCCGATTATTGCTGCACCAGTGCATACAATTAAATCACTAAGTGTCATAGGTCTTATAATAACTAAAGCCGAAGCTACACCCATAGCTAAATGTGTCTTTCCACTCATAATATCTCCTTTGTATGGTATGCCATGTTTACAGATATGTAATAAAATTAGGTAACTTACTTAATGACTCCAAACACAAGAACACTTGTTCTGCTATTTATTATATCAAATTTTCTTATAATTGTCCAGTATTATACTTTTTTATATTCGCATAATTCTTCTATATTACCAACTTCAACAATTGAAGGATTAGTAGCTACATCAAGCTTTATTTTTTGGTCAATTATTTTTCTAAGGTCATATCCTAAATACTCCCAATATTCGCTTAACAATGTTTTGATTGTAAATTGTGTGTCAACTTTTGCTTCCCTTAATTTTCTTGATGCAATAAAAACCATTTTTGATATTACCCATTGATTAAGAGATATTCTATGTAATTCTTCTACCCACTGTGAGCATATTAAATATCTTTTTGAATTAACTTCAATTACTGTTTCATAGTATCTATTATATCCCTTGCTATCCCTTTTAGCACTGTCTACATCTTCTTCTGGTTTTAACTCTTTTAATAAAGGATAACTAAGTCCAAAGATATTTTTACAATAAAACAAGTCGAGAAAACCGCTTATTTCATCAGCTTTTATTTCTCCATTAAAAATAAGTGTGGCAAATATTCCATGAGCCATTTTTCCTATTTTAAGTGAATATTTATTAGAGTTTTCACCATTTAATTCTTTAAATGCTAAAGAGCTTTCTTTTTCAATAATTTCTTTTGCTTTATTAATTGTTGCTGTTCCAATTCGTGATGAATTTAAAATGTTATTTAAAGCAGCTATTTGAAGTCCTTCTTTAAAGATTTTTCTAGCTGTAGAGCTTCTACTTCTTCTTGAGGCTAATGTGAAGTTATCTTTTATTAGAGCTTCTTCTGGGTTAATATCATCTTTAAATATGTAATAATAATCTACAAAAACTTTTTTACCTACTTTATTTATAAGTGTTTCCAGATTTTCATTATTTTCCGGAGAAGCTTCGTAATTTTCTTTCATTTTATCAAACATCATATCATATTGTTCGATACTCATTACAACATAAGATGGTTTGTCATTTTCAAATATATAGACTTCACCATTTTCAGATATTTTCTTTTTTAGACTTTTAAAATTTTTTAAATCTTTTGTTGTAATAATTTTAGAAGATTCTATTGACATAAAAACCTCATTTCTAATACTTTTATTTACTCAAACAACGCACCAAAATCACTTCTTGCACAAGACATGTATGACTTGTGATAACTCTATAATTATTTATCACTACTCATTAACTTTAATGGAAGCGCAAGTAAAATAGCACCTCCTACGATATTTCCAAGTGTAACAAATATCATACTTTTAGCAACGGCAGCAAGGTTTATTCCACCAAGTAAAAGATATGCTACAGAAAATGTTCCCATATTTGCAACACAATGCTCAAAACCTGCGGCTACAAATGCCATTATAACACAAAACATTACAACAAGTTTACCACTTTCTGATTTCATTCTTGTTCCTGTAAGAACAGCAATGCACACACAGAAATTACAAAGCACACCTCTTAAGAATAATTGTAAAGGTGCTATGTCAAGTTTTCCTGCTATAAAACTATTATAGTAATCTATAAGTATCTGTCTTGAAGCGCCACTTCCAACAAATAATGCACTTAGAAAAAATGCTCCTATAAAGTTACCGATAAAGCTAATAATCCATATTTTTAATACTTTACTAACAGTACATGAATGGTTGTAAAATCCCATTGCCATAACCATATTATTACCTGTAAATAGTTCTCCGCCTATAAATACTATTAATACGATAGCAATTGAAAATAAAAATGCTCCTAACAACTTTCCAAACTGTGGAAATGTTGGATACAATACGGCAGCAGATACATTTGATAAAATAGTTGCAACAACTATAAAAAAGCCAGCAAGAATTGCTCTTAAAAAGTACTTGCCAAAGTAATTGTCACATAAATCTGCCTTGTTTTTTGCTGCTTGTGCCATTGAAGCTACATCTTCAGTCAACATAAATTTTTTCCTCTCTTTATTAAATTTTTCTTAAAACTTTAAAATTATATCACCTAAAGATTTTATTTTCAATGCAAATTTATAGAGTTCTTAAAATTATGCTATAGTTGTATTACCTTGTATTATTTCATATTCAAGTTGTATATGTTGATTTGTAATACTATTTCCATTAATTATACGAAGTAACATTCTTACCGCTTCCATACCACATTCTCTATAAAATAGGTGAGTTGTAGTAAGACTTGGTGTAATGATACTGCTAATTCTATTATGTCCAATGCCTGTAACTTGTATATCATTTGGTATTCGTAAGCCTTTTTCTTTTATTGCTTTTATAGCACCTATCGCAATATTATCTGTTGCACAAAATATCCCATCTATTCGTTTACCACTTGATAAAATATTTTTCGTAACTTGATAACCACTTTCTATTGAGAATTCCGCTTCTCTTACTAAATCTAGATTAAGTGTTATATTATTTTTTGTTAATGTATCCTTAAACCCATCAAATCTGTCTTTTCCCGTAGCAATATCATTTTGTGTTATACCTATATACATAATATTTTTACAACCTGAGTTAATCAACTTTTGAGTCATTGCTGTAGCTGCTCCATAATCATTGTGATATACACAAGGACATTCTTCAAAATTTTGCCCAGTTACGACAATTGGTATACTTGATTTTTTAAGAAGGTTTTTGTGGGCTTTTGTATAAAAAGTTCCAATAAGAATTATGCCATCAACAGGATTATTTTCAAATAATTTAATATATTCAATTTCTTTATCAGCATTATTGCTTGTGCTTGCAAAAAGCAATTCGTAATTAGTCTGGGTAATCTCAGAGCTTATTCCATCTAATAATCTTGCTACTGACTCAGAACTTATTCTTGGAACAATAACGCCAATTTTATTTGTTTTTCTTGTTCGTAACATCTGTGCTTGCTTTGATGGTTTATAACCAGTTGTTGAGATTGCATTTGCAATTGCTTCCTTTTTTTCACTACTAATATATCCATCATTAAGATATCTTGAAACTGCTGATACTGAAACTCCTGCCAAATCTGCAACAGCTTTAATACTAATTCTTTTACTGTCCATAAAATTCGCCTCCAAAGTCTAACCTATATAGAGTCATTTGATACATATTTTCTATAAAAATAATACAATAAACCTATTGCCATAACTCTTATAAAGTTAAATTATTAAATATTTTTGAATTAATACTTTAGTTTCAAAGAATATAATACTTTTTTTGTTATTTTACAATAATTAATACACAAAAAATACAATTATAAGCACTAAACTTTAATACAAAATTAATATATAATTTTATGAATCTTAAAACAATTATTACTTAATAATTAGATATTAATATTTGTGATTTATATTGTTATAAATTATATGGAAGTCATTAAAGTAATTATTTTGATGATTGATTAAGAAATATATTTTGATATTTTTAATACTTTTTAATTATTGTGTTTACTTTTTGTTGTGTGGTGGGTTGTGTTTTTGTAATAAAAATCACATATGTAGTCAATATTAGCTTTTATATAAATATTAGAAATACAAAAACTTTACAAATTCATTATTCACTTAACAATAAAATCCCCTATCCCATTATCTGATGTTAAATAATTTTATTAATTCTTTATTCTATCTTAAATTTATATCTCAAATTCATACCTAATACATTGGCTAAATTAAAAATTTATGTTAAACTTTTTAATTAACAGAATATCACCACTACTACTATTTATCAAAAGAACTTTAACATCTAATAAAAGCCAATTGTACATACTCACATTTACTGCCAAACATAACAAATGTTAATGACTTATCATATTAAATTTATTTAGGAGAAATATATGGAAATTGTTATTTTTTCATTCACAAAGAAAGCTTCTCAATTATCAACTACTTTAAACCACAAGTTAAATAAAGAAGCTTTTGAATTTATTACAAACTTAAATTGTAAAAATAAAAACGAAAATAATCTAATTTATAATATAACGTCTTATACACCTAAAAAATATATAATCAACGATACCTTGACTGAACTTCCCAGCAGTTTGCAAAATACAGTTCAACAATATTTCAAGTCAGAAAATGTACTTATATTTATAAGTGCCTGTGGTATTGCTGTTCGTTCTATAGCACCATTTGTAAAAAACAAAACAACAGACCCCTGCGTTCTTGTAATTGATGAACTAGGACAATTTGTAATCTCACTTCTTTCTGGGCATATAGGCTGTGGTAATGATTTTACTAAAAAAATAGCCAAACTAATAAATGCAGCTCCTATAATATCAACAGCTACCGACTTAAATAACAAGTTTTCCGTTGATGTATTTGCAAGAAAGAATAATCTGTTTATTAATAATATGAATATTGCAAAGGATATATCTGCTTCTATTTTAAATGATGTTGAAGTGGGGCTTTTTGCTGATTATAATATAGAATTGAATGGAAATATTCCAACTGAATTAATACTTATAAACAAACAAGAGTGTAAAGTTAAAACTACTGATAACTTCCCAATTACAACTTTAGAATATGGATTTACCATTAGTGCTTTTATTAATTGCAATGTATTTATACATACACTTAACCTTATTCCACGTCAAGTTGTAATAGGAATTGGTTGTAAACGCAATACATCACCACAATTACTAAATGCTTTTGTTAAAAATACATTAGACAAATACAATATTTCACCAAAAGCTGTTGCTGCTATCACAAGCATAGACATTAAAAAGAATGAAAAAGCAATAATAGAACTGTCAAAAGAATATAATTGCCCATTTGTTACTTATAGTGCAGATACGTTAAGAAATGTAGCTGGACAATTTTCACATTCTGACTTTGTTGCAAATGTTACTGGTGTTGATAATGTTTGTGAACGTGCAACTATGTGTTATAGTAAAGCAGAAGAATTATTTTTACCCAAAACAAAAGGTGACGGAGTCACAATTGCACTCTCATTTTTAAAAATGAATATTTGTTTTTAAGGCGAAAGAAAGGACATATGTGGTCAATATGAGTATAAAAGATAATTTTAATATTTCTAATTCTAATAAACACTATTTAATATTTGCTGGAACTACGGAAGGTCGTATGTTAATTGAACAACTACTAACTTCACCAAATATACAAATCACAGCTTGTACTGCTACTGAATACGGCAAAGTGCTACTCCCCTCATCAGATAGATTAACTATAAGTTCAAAACGCCTTGATGAGCAACAAATGATATCTCTTATGCAAAATAATAACTTCAACGCCGTTATAGACACAACTCACCCTTATGCTGTAATTGTATCGGAAAACATAAAAAAATCAGCAGATATTACAGGTATTCCCTATATCCGCCTATTACGTCCAAAACAAACGATTAATGACTTTGAAAATGTTAAATTTGTTTCCTCTATAGAAGAAGCTATATCATATCTATCTTCTACTACTGAAAATATTCTTTCTACTATTGGAAGCAAAGAACTTGCAAAGCTTTGTGAAATTTCAGATTATAAAGAACGCATATTTGCAAGAATACTGCCTTTACCCGATATGGTAAAACAGTGCTTTGATATGGGCTTTACAGGCAAACACTTAATCTGTATGCAGGGTCCATTTTCAGAAGAATTAAATACTGCACTAATCCACCAATTCAATATAAAATACACCCTTACAAAAGACTCTGGAAAATTAGGTGGCTTTATTGAAAAAGTCAACAGTGCAAAAAATACTAATACTATCCTTGTAGTAATAGGCAGACCAAAGGTTGAACAAGGTTTTAGTTATGATGAAGTCATAAAAATGTTACTATAAATATAAAAATTTGACTACTCTCCACAGCAAGCTATTGAATTTTTCGCTACTTATTTATAACGCTTAAGTTTTATATTTCTACAAACTTAGTATCAGTAGTATATAAACTAAATACACCATTGAAAGAACTGTCAACTACATTTGTATGCCATTATTGAACTAATATGTTCGCCACATACAAATATAGCTGATTGCACTTTTAATGGTGTATAATAATATAAGTTATTCGATATTATTTTTAAATTCTATTAACTCATTATATTTTGTTTGAGATATCATCACAACATTTTTACCATTTTGCTGTGTTATAAGTATGTCTTTAACTTAATATTAATACTCTCTCCATTTTTTACTTGATAATCATAATAATTACCATTTTCAAGTGTAGACATAATCGCCATAATTGTTCCCCCATGCACCACACACGCAACATTAATTTCAGCAAATTCAATATTAGCTGATAAACTATAACTATCTTCACACTTCTTACTATCACTACGACAAGCAACTATCAAATCAAACTTACTATTATCATTAATAATCTCATTATCAACGTCAACATCACTACTAATACTATTAAATATATACTTTATCATTTTATCAAACCCACTCATACAACGGCTAATAAACTGACTTTGACTTTCTCCATCTGGAAATGGTAACGTTCCATTGCTGTCAATCCATTTCTGATAGTAAGTATCATTTTTTAAATCATTATAGTTTTTCATCTCAAACTTGCCAAAATTCATTTCTGTAAACTCGTCAATTATTGTATATGGCACATTGGTAAATAATATATCACAAGTTCGTCTGCACCTTAACATAGGGCTACAAAACAGATAATCAATCTTTCCAAACTTATGGGTACTATACAACTTTTTAAGCTCTAATATACCATCATTTGATAAATCTTCATCTGTCCTACCTATATATCGCTTTTCTTTATTAGCAGGAACTTCTCCATGTCTTATAAATGTAAGCTTAATCACAATATTTTTCATTATTCAATAAATGCTGTTTCTCCAACAACCTGCTTTTCACTAACTACAAAATCATCAGCTTTATAACCTAATGCCGCAATTCCATATACAATGTGATTAGAAGGAATACCAAATTCATCAAGTACTGCACGAACTTCCTTATTGTCACATATTCCATGAAGTTGATTAATCCACACTGAACCTATTCCATAAGAATTAGCCGCAAGGAAAATATTTTCAAGCGCACAAGCATTGTCTTCTTTACCCCAAGCACTTTCTTTTTCATTAGATGGAATAATAAGAGCTACTGGATTATACATATTATAGCCATCACGACCTAACACATCACCTACAACCTTACAAAGCTTCTTAATAGCTTCTTCATTAGTAACTACTGTAAACTTCCAAGTCTTTTTGCCCATTCCACTAGGTGCATGAAGCCCAGTAAGCACAAGCTCTTCTAAAATACTCTTATCAATCTTCTTATCAGAAAACTTTCTTATACTTCTTCTACTAATAATATTACTAATAACTTCGTTCATAACACAGTCCTTTCTACACATAACTACTAACAAATATTTAGTATTTATAAGTTACTTTATTATTTAATTATAACATCTTTTTATTTTATAAACAACAAAAACATATTCCATACAAATATCACTTCAAAAAACAAAATGTAGTGGTCAAAGTTAAATTAGTGTGAAAATAAATTACTTAAAATAATTTTCTATATCAGCTAATGTCTTATCTATATCACTCTCTGTATGTGCCGCAGATACGAAAATAGACTCAAACTGACTAGGGCCAAAATAATTACCATTAGAAAGCATATAATTAAAATACTTGGCAAATGCCTGTGTATCAGATGTCTTAGCTGATGTGTAATCAACTACATCTTTATCTGTAAAGAATATACAAGCAAGCGAACCAACTCCTGTCACCTTATAAGAACGTCCAGCCTTTTCAATAATATTTTTAGCACCACTTCTTAATCTTTCACCTAATGCAAAAGTTTTCTCATAAACTTCAGGACAACTTCTTAATATCTTAAGCTGTGTAATACCTGCTGCCATAGCCACAGGATTACCACTCAATGTTCCTGCTTGATATACCGAACCAACTGGCGATACAACCTGCATAACATCTTTTCTTCCACCATAAGCTCCAACTGGCATACCACCACCTATTATCTTACCATAGGTAATAAGGTCTGGCTTAATGTCAAAATATCCACTAGCCCCCGTAAGCCCTAATCTAAAACCAGTTATTACTTCATCAAAAATAAGAAGTGCGTTATTTTCATCACAAAGTTGTCTAAGTCCTTTAATGAAGTCCTCCTTTGGAAGCACAACCCCCATATTAGCCGCTACGGGTTCAACAATAACACAAGCTATTTCGTTTTTATTTTCTTCAAAAAGCTTTCTTACACTTTCAATATCATTGTATACGGCTGTAAGTGTATCCTTAACACAATTAGCAGGTACACCACTACTGTCAGGTATTCCCGCTGTCATAACACCACTTCCTGCCTTTACAAGAAGCGCATCTGAATGACCATGATAATTTCCTTCAAACTTAATAAATTTATTTTTTCCCGTAAAACCTCTTGCTGTACGAATAGCACTCATTACGGCTTCTGTTCCAGAATTAACCATTCTTACCATTTCAAGTGCAGGAACAATATCACACATAAGCTGTGCCATCTCAACTTCAAGCTGTGTTGCCGCACCATAACTTATTCCTTTTTCTATCTGCTTAGTAATTGCTTCAACTACACGTTCATCATTGTGACCTAGTATCATAGGCCCCCAAGAGCCAATATAATCTATGTATTTATTGCCATCAACATCTGTAATATACTGTCCCTTTGCACTGTCAATAAATACAGGCTGTCCACCTACTGGGCCAAATGCTCTTACAGGACTATTTACACCACCTGGCATAAGCTCAACTGCTTTTTCAAATAATTCTTTTGACTTAGTTGTAACCATTTTCACACCTCTTTTAACCAATATATCCTTCTTTTATATAACCTGCTATTTCCTTTGCATAATATGTTATAAGCATATCTGCTCCTGCTCTATAAAATGCTGTACTAGTTTCACACACTATTGACTTCTCATCAATATAGCCTGCTGCCGCTGCTGCCTTTATCATAGCATACTCACCACTTACACTGTATACAGCAAGTGGTTGTGTATAAGTATTAGCAACTTCTCTTACAACATCAAGATAAGAAAGCGCAGGCTTTACCATAATAATATCTGCGCCTTCATCAATGTCAAGACCTGCTTCTCTTATTGCTTCTCTCCTATTGTGATAATCCATCTGATATCCTTTTCTATCTCCAAATTCAGGAGCTGAACCTGCTGCTTCTCTAAATGGGCCATAAAATGCAGACGAATACTTAACAGAATATGCCATAATAGGAATGTTAATAAGACCATTTTCATCAAGTTTATTTCTTATTGCTAAAACACGACCGTCCATCATATCAGATGGGGCTACCATATCAGCACCTGCCTGAGCATGAGAAAGGGCAACCTTTGAAAGCACATCAAGAGTCTTATCGTTGTCAACTTCCTTACCATGAAGTATACCACAGTGACCATGCGAAGTATATTCACACATACACACATCAGTTATACAGTAAAGAAGTGGATACTTTTCCTTAATAAATCTAAGTGCCTTTTGCACAATCCCCTCACTGTCCCACGCACTACTACCACATTCATCTTTATGAGCTGGAATACCAAATAAAAGAATACTCTTAACCCCAGACATACATACCTTGTCAAGTTCTTCTGAAATTCTATCAATACTATATCTGTACTGTCCAGGCATCGAAGCAATTTCTTCCTTTATATTCTCACCCTCAATAACAAATAGTGGATAAATAAGTGTGTCCGCTGACACTCTAGTTTCCCTTACCATACCCCTTATAATAGGATTTTGTCTTAATCTTCTTGGTCTTTCAATTAAATTCATAACTTTATCCTTTCTTAAAATTTATAACAAACTAACCACATTAAATTTTCATATCTTGAACTTCAATATATTTATTTAAAATATTATAATTATAATATATTTTCTGCAATCTAAAGTTACAAAATATGCAAATTCAAGATTACATAACATCTACTGCTTTAATACAACATCTATCATGCTATCAATCTCAGCTTTATCAGAAATCGTAATATTCATACCATATTTACTAGCTTCTTTAGCCGTTTGCGCACCAATACACACAGCATTTATCCTTGTAAAATCAACCTTTGGCAAAGCATTTACAAAGCCTTTTACTGTCGAACCACTTGTAAACATCACATAGTCAATCTCGTTATTTTGAAAGGTTTCATACATTTTATCAGTAATGTGACTATTTTTTTCATAAATAGTTCTATACACAGCTATATCCTTATATGTAATATTTTTCTTATCAAATACCTTATTAATATCTACAGAACCCTCCATTGCTCTAAAGATATAAACAGTTCCATCTTTTCCTTGTCCATTTTTCCAATTCTTTGCAATAACATTTCCTAAATCATACGCCGAATAAACATTTGGCATATATTCAGCATAAATGCCATACTTAGCAAGCGCATTATAAGTTCCACTTCCCAAAACAGCAAATGTAAGATTTTTATTGGCTAGTAAATGTCTTATATCTTTTTTAAGAAGCCTTAATATATCAAAGAAATGTTCAACACCTCTTGGACTTGTAAATGAAATACAATCCTGCTTATTAGATGCTTGTATATCGTCTATAGCTTCACTTACAACTGCTAAATTATGCGCTCTATTACTTTCACTGTTATTTTCAATTCCTACCGTCTTTATCGTTGGAAATTCAATTACTTGCGCTCCTAACTTTTTAAGTCGCATTGCTAATTTTGAAGCACTATTTTCAGGTCGAGTTACAACGATTTGCTTGCCAAATAACGGTAACTTCTCAAACCATGTAAATTCATCAGAAAGCGCACACACCTTTCCAACAATAATAATAGCTGGACTTTGTATATTATTTTTATCTGCTGTTTCTTTTAACTTAGAAATACTAGCTAATACTTTTCTTTGCCTGCAAGTAGTTCCTTTCTCAAGTACAGCCGCTGGCATATCAGGGTTCATTCCTGCATTTATAAGACCTGTGCAAATAGCTTCAAGCGAAGCTACTCCCATTAAAAATACAAGTGTACCATTTATATCAACAAGCGAATTAAAATCAATATTTAATTCTTGCCCTTGCCTTTTATGCCCTGTAATAACATGAAACGAAGATGTATAATCTCTATGCGTAACAGGTATTCCATTATATGTTGCAACTGCAATGGATGAAGTAATTCCGGGGATTACTTCATAAGGTATGTCATTCTTAGCTAAAAGTTCTAATTCTTCGCCACCTCTGCCAAACACAAAAGGGTCGCCCCCCTTTAATCTTACAACGTGCTTACCTTGCAATGCTTTCTCCACTAGAAGCTTGTTGATATCCTCCTGCTTCATAAGATGGTGACTTGAACGCTTACCTGCATTGATAAGCTCTGCTTCTTGTGGCAAAAGGCAAAGAATTTCCATACTTATTAATGCGTCATATATAATAACATCTGCCAGATTAATTACATCTATAGCTTTTCTTGTAAGAAGCTCTCTATCCCCCGGACCTGCTCCTACAAGCCATACTTTTCCCTTATTACTCATACCTGCTGACTTTACTCCTTTCTGACAACTTTTCACTCTAAATTAATGAATGTTTTTTAATTCAAATGCTAACTTCTCGCCTATTTTTTGTGCTTCATTAACATTTCCTTTTTTAATACCTGTGTAGTATTCTTTTGTTTCTTCATTGTAATACAAGCCTCTTAATACAAGGTCTTGCCCTTGTATCTTAGCATAAGCGGCTATTGGGGAACTACAACCACCGTCTAACGTAGCAGTAAATGCTCTTTCTGCCGTAGCTGCTATATAGGAATTATTATCAATTACATTTTCTAAAAATGAACAGTCCATATCACGCCTTGCTTGTATTGCAAGAATACCTTGACCGCAAGCTGGAATTACTTCATCTACTTCAAACACACGACTAATACAATTAGTCATTCCTAACCTTTTAAGCCCTGCCATAGCAAGAACAGTAGCGCAATAATCCTGTGTTTCAAGCTTATTTAAACGTGTCTGTACATTCCCCCTTATGCCTTTAAACTTTGCATTAGGGTACATTTTTTGAAGCTGTATTTCACGCCTTTTGCTCGATGTACCAATAATACCACTTTCAAAGCTATTTTCACAGCCTGCCTTTATAATCATTACATCTCTTGCGTCTTCCCTTTTAGAATATCCTACCACTGGAATATCTGGATTAACCTGCATTGGCAAATCTTTAAGACTGTGTATCGCAATATCTATTTTACCATCAAGAAGTGCTTTATCTAACTCCTTTACAAATAGTCCTTTTCCGCCTATCTTATCAAGGCTTCTATCAAGTATCTTGTCACCTGTTGTTTTCATTGTAATTAATTCAAGCTCAACGTCGGGATTAGCTTTTTTAATCTCGTCTAATACAAGCATAGTCTGAGCTATTGCTAATTTACTATCACGACTCCCTACACGTATATGTTTTTTCATAAATAATCTTCCTTTTTAATTATTTGCTTTCAAAGTCTTGTCTAAATGCTTCAATACAAGCTGTCCAATATTCCTTCGGCAAATGTTTTTTCAAATTGTAAAGCATTGATGTAATGGTTCTTTTAGTTCCATCACTGATAATACTTTCAAGGTCATCATTTCCATTTTCTATATCTGACTTAATATCCTTTTCTATACGACTATAAGTTATTGTGCCTGCAACTTCACCTATTGCTTGTATAACATCTATATACTGCTTTACATCTTCATCAGAATAAAAACGCCTTTTATATTCTTCGATAATATTTTCTGCCTGCACTACTGCTTCATTGTCAATTCCTGTATTAACACCGCCAAGATTATCTATATCATACATCTTGATATTAGGATTTTGTGAAAATTCTTCTGAAATATCATGTGGTACTGCCAAATCTGCCATTACACGAAATCTTCCATCTTCAAGAAGGTGATGACACTCACTATACTTTATTGTATAATGTGGGCTTGTTGTTGCACTTATTATAATGTCAAAGTCTTTTAATATACTATATCTATCTCTATAATCAATTATTTTACAACCCTCTGGTACATTTACCTTTTTTGTTTTATAATTTCTTATAGTAACAGTCACTAACGCCCCCTGCTTTACCATAAATTCTGAAGCTAGTTGACCTATCTGACCATTTCCTATTACTATACACTTCTTATCCTTAAGCGTATCAAAATCTTTATCAAGAACATTTTTTAACTCTTGTATAACAGATGCCTCAACAGCACTTAACCTTACTGTTGACTTAACCTTTTTGGCTGCTGTAATTGCCATTTTAAAGAGCCTTTCAAGCACTGGGTCTGTCGCATTGCTTTCTCTTGCAAGGGTAAGCGAATTTTTAACTTGTGTTATAATCTGGTCTTCGCCAAATATCTTAGACTTCATTCCACACGCCAGTTTAAATAAATGGTCTACAACTTCTGTATCTTCTCTTTCCGTCATATACTTTGAATACGTTTCAAATGAAGCATTTCCTAAAAAACACATTTGCTCTTTTAGATTAGTAATTTTTTCAGCTGCACTTATATACAACTCCGTTCTATTACAAGTAGATATAAGTACTGCTCCACTTACATTCATATTTTCTTTTATATATGTCAAAATGTCACTTACTGCGTGATGTTGAAATGCAAACGCCGACCTTACATGTATATCTGCATTTTCATAGTCAACACCAATCATTTGTAATACCATTTATCTTCACTCCGTTTCTTAAAAAGATATATTATCAAGTCATCACGATAGCCACCAAGTTCTCGTGCAATCTGCGGATTTTGGTTTATTTTTCGTGTAAATAAAAGTAATATATTTAATAGTTTTAAATATTATATAATAACGCATTACATATAGCTGCTGCCACATTACTTCCGCCTTTTCGTCCTTTTGCAACTATATAAGGAACACCAGCCTGCATTATCAATTCCTTAGCTTGTACAACATTAACAAATCCTACTGGAACACCTATTATAGCCTTAGGCATTATCTTGCCTTCTTTTATAAGCTCATAAAGACGTATAAGTGCTGTTGGGGCATTTCCTACAGCAACAATTATATCTCTATCTATCTCACACATTTTTTCCATGCTGACTGCTGCCCTTGTAATCTGTCTTTGTGCCGCTTCTATCGCAACATCCTTATCACTCATAAAACAAAACACTTCTCCACCATACCTAGCAAGTGTCTTTTTATTAATTCCCGCCTTTGCCATTTGCGTATCAGTGACTATACATGCACCATTTTCTATAGCTTGTTTTGCAAGCTTTACAACATCTTTTGAAAAACAAAGGTTATCTGCATAATCAAAATCTGCTGAAGTATGTATTACTCTTTTAATAATTGGTTCTTCGTCTTTGTTAAATGTTCTCCCACAAAGCTCATTTGTTAAAAGTTCAAAACTTCTTCTTTCTATTTCCTTAGGTGGTACATTTTCAAAATGTATACCATTTATTTCCTTTTCCATATTATTATATTCCTTTATCTATTATTTCATATATTTTATTCATATCCATAGAACTTCTTATTGCGTCTGCCAAAATATCATACTGCTTTTGCTTATATTCTTCAATATTAAAAGCCTTAATCTGTTTATAGTCAAGTCCTTTTTCACGAAATAATGACATTACAATACTTTTTGCAACATCAGGAGCGTCAAATATTCCATGAACATAACTTCCATAAACATTTTCATGCTGTGCACCATCTTCTTTAATACTTGCTTTTTCACTCTGAGTATTTTCATAAAATGTAAGCTCACACATTGAAGAAGTATTATTTGTAGTTTCTCCCATGTGTATCTCATACCCTTCAATACTAAGACCATTAAGAGCTTGTAATACTCCCTGCACATTTTTAAAATGTCCATTCACTCTTGTTCGTGTCTTACTATCCTTAAATACTGTTGATACCGAAATTAATCCCATTCCCCTTATACTTCCCTTATGTTCAACTCCAATTGGGTCATCTATTACATTTCCTAACATCTGAAAGCCACCGCAAATACCAAATATTACCTTATTCATTGATGAAGCTTTAATAATCTTAGCTTCAAGTCCATTTTGCCTTAACCACATAAGGTCTTCAATTGTATTTTTTGTTCCAGGAATAATAACCATATCAGGATTGCCAAACTGCTGTGGTGATGTGACATATCTTACATTTACATCATTAAAACACTCAAACACGTTAAAATCTGTAAAGTTAGATATTCTAGGAAGTCTTATAATAACAATATCTATAAGTCCTGTACTACTCTTTTTCTTAAATCTTTCTGACAAACTGTCTTCATCATCTATATCTACATTAAGATATGGCACAACGCCTAAAACTTGCTTACCAACACGTTCTTCAAGCATTTTAATTCCGGGCATTAAAATGTCCTTATCTCCCCTAAACTTATTAATAACAAGTCCTTTTACAATATCTTTTTCATCATCATCAAGAAGCATAAGTGTACCAATAAGCTGTGCAAACACACCACCTCTGTCAATATCACCTGCAAGAAGAACAGGAGCTTTCGCCATCTTAGCCATTCCCATATTTACGATATCATTTTCCTTAAGATTAATCTCCGCTGGACTGCCAGCACCTTCAATTACAATAATATCATTTTTTGATGAAAGTGTTTCATAAGCTTCCATTATTTTAGGAATATACTTTCTCTTTTCTTTATAATACTGCATAGCCTTCATATTGCCCTGTACTTCACCATTTACAATCACCTGTGAACCTATATCATTAGTAGGTTTTAAAAGTATAGGATTCATATAAACCTCTGGCTCAATTCCACACGCCTCCGCCTGCATAACCTGCGCTCTACCCATCTCTAGTCCATCTTTTGTAATATACGAATTAAGCGCCATATTCTGCGATTTAAACGGAGCTACTCTGTAACCATCCTGCACAAACACACGACACAACCCCGCCGCCAAAAGGCTCTTACCCGCATTAGACATAGTCCCCTGCACCATTATAGACCTAGCCATATCAAACATCAAACCTCTTTTCTTTATATATTCTAAAAGCCCATACATTTGAACTTATTAACTAAAACTTATTACTATAAATCAGCAAATTAAAAATATTACACAATGTCGTCTATACCACAAAACATATTATACTTTATTTTTCAAAATGCCTTTTAAACCCAAATAGGAAAGACTATTTTTGTGCATTTTTCTATATTTGGTCATTTATAACTCATTATATAATCAACAAGCATAGCAAAACATAAGACAACTGACCAACTATTATCAAAACACTATTTATTACATTTTTAAGTTCTTAGTTGTGCTGTTTACAAA
>URYE01000065.1 GCA_900551945.1 uncultured Eubacterium sp.
GAGTGGCTTTCAGCCCCACAGCGAGCTATGGGGTTTTTCGCCACTTATTTATAACTTTCTATTGTCACCACTTCCACTCACTTACTTTTTGTGTTTTTGCTTTAAAAAACTTCTATAAACTATCAGTAGTATATAAGCAATAAATGCACCATTAAAAGAACTATTGCTTGTATTTATATGACAGTAGCGAACACACTTGTTCAATAATTGCATATAAATACAGGCAATTGTACTTTTACTGATGTGTGCTTGCTTATATACTACTGATAGCCTCAAAACCTAAATATACAAAAACACAACTTCTCATTATTTTAAAATTTCATCATTCCATAGTCCTGCATTTACAAGGTCTTTGTAATAAGTTATAAGTGGTATAAAACTTTGTGCAAAATTCTTTGTGCTTCCACCTGCACAACATACTGCGTCTTCAACAATTTGCTTACTTCCATTTGTTGAGGCTGGATTATCATTTATTGCCTTTTTAAAAGTTTTAAAACCATACTTAAGATACTCTGCATTTCCCGTAAGCTCATATCCTATTGAAAGTGACTCTAATAAAAGTGTATTATTTCCTAAACGAGATAGACTTGGTAACTCCTTGTAATAAAACAAGCCACAGTCAAGCAGACAATTTTGAGTAAGGTCGTCTATAGCTCTTATAAGCATTTGCTTAATATCTTCTGATGGAAACTCTCTGTAATATCTCATTAAACTTCCAACTGCTACAGATATCATAAAACCCACTCTTATAGTTGTATTATCTGTATATGGTGCAAGCCAATTGCCATATTCTTCTTCCCACACCTTAAAACTGTCTATTATCCATTCACATTTTGAAAGCCATTTTTTATCATGTGTTTCAATATACAATGCTGTAAGTGTTCTTAAAGCCCACCCCGTTTCTCTTGCATTAGCTTCTCCCGGTGTCGCATACATAGGTGTATCAAGAAGTTTTAAAACATTTTCTCCAATTCCTATTGCTGTTTCAAATCCTCTTATATCTCCTGAAAAATGATAATAGTCAAAAAGCCCTTCAACCCATTCATGTGAACACACCATCACTCCATTTTCACAATGTCCTGCGGTATGCTCCCACTGACCACCAAGCTTTAAAGGATCTTTGCTATAATGACACACATCAACATCCATCCAATGTCTAGCACTTACAAAAAGATAGTCAAGAAATCTTCTTATACCTGTTCTTGCATACTGTAACGCACAGGAATGTGGATAATCATATTCATTATTACTCCACACATATCTTCCATTACCACGCCCCTGCTTAGTATATCCTGCGTCCCAAGTATCGCCCCAAGTCATCATGCCAAAACATCTTGAATGACTGTCAGCTTTTCCAATAAGTGCAATTTCAACATCATCATTTTTTTCATCTGGGAAAACATCTATCATTACCCCTGAATTTTTAAATACTTCTGGTGAAATATAAGGTCTATCTGGCATTTGATATATAAGACTTCTATTGTCAAGCTCTTTTATACCTTCTTTAGGTGAATGAAAATGTATTAAAAACTTCTGCTCTCTTAACATACCTGATTGCATTTTTACACTGTCAATTCCTTCTGGTACAAGCATTACAGCAATTCCATTTTCATCTGCTTTTACAGCCTTTGGATAATTTTGTTGAGCTTGAAATACAGTTATGCACACACCATCTTTTTCATCAGTTCTATCTGCCATAAATGTTCCATACAACACTTCTGCAAAATGCTCATTCGCTTCTTTTACAAGAAAGTGTGCATCTACATATTTATTAACAGAAGTGCCATCTTTGCCTATGTAAAAGTCTGTCTTATAGTTAGAACTTCCCACAAAAGTTCTAATATTTTCTACCGGTGCTTTCTTTTCTATAAGTTCAAGCTCTGTAATTCCCCTTGTGTGAAATATTGGACCTTCATTACTAGAATTATCAAGGATACCATCACCACAACCTGTCGAGTCTGTAAGTGTATCTAATTTCATATCATGTATATTTGCATTTATAACACTATCTTTATTAGCTTTAAGATAAAATACAAGCGATTTTATCTCAAGAACACTATCTGTTGTATTAATTATTCTGTAACCAACTTCAACCCATTGTTTTCCTGCATAAGCTGTAATTGTTATTTCAAAATCAACATTTTGCTTGTCGTTTGTATTTGTATTTACAATATTACTTCCTTTGCCAGTTAGTATTGTACAAAGCCTTCCTTGTTCTGTTATACTCCAATTATCTATGTGCATATCATAACAAGTATTGTCTTTGTCTATAAGATATGGACCTTCAAACTGACTTGCGTCATAATATTCTCTGCCATCATCAAGTATTTCAAAGATATGATTGCTATTGTTTTTTACTGAGAACATTAAACCATCACTATCTACAAAATAACCATCTTTCTTTTGTTCTACTACAATTCCTTTGTAATCATTCTTCTTATCTGAATTATAATCACACTCAAGTACTGTTCCTTTATTTGCTGGTAAATCTGCCATAAATCTTATAAACATATATCTTACAGAACCATCTTTATGTGTTGCTGTTACCTTTGTCTGCACTGGAACGGCTTTACCATTTTGAAATATTGCTACATTATCAACACTTTTTAATTCCCCTGCTTTAACTGGTATTGCTATATTGCAATGCTCCATTTTTCTTTCATATCTATACAGTTTATCAAAATATATTTTTGTCATAATAAACCTCTTTCTTTAATAAGCGATACACATGGCTTTTTTATTGATAAGCGTAGTATAAGATAAATGTTCTGTATTTTCCACTGATACATTAATCATTATATATTTTTTTACAGAAAAATTATCCTCTTTATTTCCCCACTTCTATTTTAACACCCTATTCTTACATTCTTTTTAAAATGCAGTTAAATATATTTTGTGCTACATCAAACTTACTCATTTTTTCCAGTTCTACACAGTTATCTTTAGTAATAATAGTTACTACATTAGTATCTGTTCCAAAACCTGCACCATCTGTTTTTAGATTATTTGCTACTATCATATCAAGATTTTTCTTTTCTAGCTTTGCCTTTGAGTTCTCCAAAACATTTTGCGTTTCCATAGAAAAGCCACATAAAAATAATTTATTATTCTTATCAGCTTTGTACTTACCTAATGAAGCAAGAATGTCATCTGTATTTTCAAGCTTAATTTCTGTAAAACCATTTGACTTCTTTATCTTATTATCACTTACTACTTCTGGTCTATAATCTGCAACTGCTGCCGCCTTAACAATAATATCACTATCAGGGGCATTTTCCATTACAGCCTCATACATATCCTTTGCTGATACAACATTTACCATCTTAACAAATGGAACTGGCTTTATATTCACAATACCAGAAATAAGAGTTACATCAGCCCCCCTAAGCATAGCATTTTCTGCAAGCGCATATCCCATTTTACCTGTAGAATTATTAGAAATGTATCTTACGGGGTCTATCGCTTCCCTTGTAGGGCCTGCTGTAACACATACTTTAAGCCCCTTCATATCCTTTTCACAAGCAATCTCTTTCATAATATAACTTAAAAGCACTTCTTCTGATGGCATTTTTCCAACACCCTCATCACCACAAGCAAGATGTCCACTATCTGGAGTTATAACTTCAATTCCATAATTTTGTAACTTTTTGATATTATCTTGAACTATAGGATTAAGATACATATTAGTATTCATAGCTGGTGCAACTATTTTTTTACATTTGCAGGCTAAAAATGTTGTTGTAAGCATATCATCTGCAATCCCCGAAGCCATTTTACCAATAACATTTGCACTAGCAGGCGCTACAAGAAATACATCTGCCTTTTTTGCTAAAGAAACATGCTCTACATTATATTGGAAATTTCTATCAAAGGTATCTATTAAACATTTATTACTTGTTAGTGTTTCAAAAGTAATTGGATTAATAAAGTTTTGTGCATTCTTAGTCATTATTACATCAACATTACAATTAAGCTTTTTAAGCATACTAGCAAGTCCTGCAATCTTATATGCCGCAATACTTCCCGTTACCCCTAAAATAACATTTTTACCTTTAAGCATTTTTCTCTCCTTATCATGTCCGATTTATTCAATATTTTTATCATATATAACTTTAAGACCTTTTAACAAAAGTTCATTATCAAGAATAATATTTGTCTTACAATTAGGTACTATTACTTCTGCAAGCCCACCAGTTGCTATAACTTTAGCTTCATTTGGTGAACCATCTATAAAGCCAGTTTCATTTTTAATTCGTTCAATCATACCATCAATACAAGAAGCATTTCCATATACAATTCCACTTTGCATACATTGAATTGTATTCTTTCCAATAACTTTTGATGGTGCTTCAAGACTTATTCTTGGAAGCTGTGAAGTTCTTGAAACGAGTGAATCAAGCGAAACTCTTATACCCGGCATAATAACTCCACCTATATAATTCTTTTTCTCATCCACAACAGAGATTGTTGTAGCAGTTCCAATATCAACTACAATAGCAGGTGCACCATACACATTTATTGCTGCAACTGCGTCAACTACCAAATCACTTCCTAACTGTCTTGGCTGCTCCATTAAAATATTAAGCCCTGTCTTTATACCTGGACCTACTATTAATGGAGTTATTTGTGTTACTTTTTCAACTGCTTCTTTTATAATTCTTGTAAGCTGTGGAACAACTGATGATATTATTGCTCCCTTTATATCTTCACTTTTAATATTATACAATTCAAGAACCGTTTTAAATAACACAGCAAACTCAAGTTCTGTTTTAGAAATATCTGTTGACATTCTCTCCTCAAATAATACTTTATTATCATCTATACAACCAATTACTATATTGGTATTTCCCATATCAATAGCAAGTACCATTCCCTTGCTGTTATATCTTTTATTTTTATTCATAATATTCTCTTTCTATATAATTATTGGTTCTTACACATTTATTAAAGCAAACATTACAATCTGTTTTGCAAATTATAATATTTTATAAATGCGAAGAACCTTTTCGTTATTTTTATATATATAATACTTATTATAGCATATTATTCAAATGTAAAATCTTAATATTTACTTAATTAGGTAATAATGATGATTTATTAGCAACTTTTAATATTGCTTTTGTTATTGCTGAAACAAGTACTCCAGCTACTAATGCTTCTGGTATTCCTTGTGTACCTATTACACCTAATATTACACCGTATAAAGCTTCTGTCATTATTCCTTTTGCCGCAGCATAACTTGAACCAAATAAGAAATATATTCCATTCATAACAAGAATTGTATTAGTAAGTGAACCTGCAACTCCTGCAACTGCAAGCGCTATTACATTTCCATTTTTCTTTATAAGCTTACTTACAGCCTTATATACATAGTAAGCTACTACTCCAATAAGTACTCTAGGAACTATACAGATTATTACACTGTTTAAATTACCATGTACTTCACCTACACTATAAAAAGGTGAAAATACAAATGATGTAAGGTTAGGATTAATTGTATTATTAATCATACTTGTCAATCCAAATATACCGCCAAGAAATGCGCCGATTTTTGGTCCTAAGACGATTGCTCCGATTATTACAGGGATATGAATAATAGTTGCATTCATAAAACCAAGCGGTATGTAACCCATATAAGGTACAAATGCCATAGCAATAATAATTGCTGTAAACATCGCTGTCAGAACCATCTTGTGTGTTTTTGCTTTTTGTGTCATTTTAACTACCATACTTGCCTTTGCAAGCCCTTTCAAAATGTTACCGCTCCTTAAGGATACAGCACAATTTTGATTATATACTAAGAAAATATGATATTGCAATATTTTGTTGTAAATAAGTGGCAAAAAAGACATTTCTTACTATGAGGATTAGTCAACTTAAGTTTTTGAAAATATATACATATAAAAAAGAACAACAAGCCATATTTGTACGCCACCATCAAACAAATGCGTTTGCTATAGACACACAAATATAGTCTGTTGTTCTTTTTAATTGTGCATTAGTTTATAAACTCCTGCTATCTTAAAAAAGTTTATTGCAAGCGTCAATTTTAAAACTAAAAAATATGTAACTTCTTAATTTCTAAAATTGCCACATATGAAATCTTTTATTACTCCTATGCTTTCACGAACCATATAATTTATAAATAAGATATTATCACTTGAAGCAGGTATACCCGTTATATTTTCAAGTCCTTTTGCTCTTGCTAATTTCTTAGCTCTATATATATGAAAATTATTAGTAACAATTCCTACTTTTGCTGACTTATTCTGAATATAACTTTCACTAAATCTAAAGTTTTCTTCTGTATTTGTTGACTTATCTTCTCGTATAATTCTATCTTTGGATATTCCATTTTGTACAAGGTAATCATACATAGCCTGCGCTTCTGAAATATCTTCTCCATTTCCTTGACCACCTGAAACTATTATTGTGATATATTTTTCGGAATTATCATTTTCTATACCATTAACATATTCAATTGTCTTATCTAATCGCTTACGCAAGGACTTTGTTATTCTAAGTCCCCTTACTTGACAACCAAGCACTATAACATATTCACAATCAGTATCGGGCTTTTTTACCATTTCTGAAACTATCAATCCCTCTAATCCAGCAAAACAAATAGCTCCTGCAATAATTATTCCTATCATTAACTTCGTAACGACTGATGGAATATTTATTATACCTTTAACTGTTAGCCATCTTAATTCAAATATTATGGCAAAAAATGCTGTGAGTATTAACCATACAAAAATAAATGATGAACCCGCTCCTGCATAGGCGGCACATATAGCGTAATATATAATACATATAATTGCTAATATTAACCATATAAAATACATACGTTATTTCCTTATATTAATTAATTTTTTATATATCATATTTTTAATTTTAGTAGTTTTATTATTTTAACAAGATTGATTGCTAATTTCAATATTTTTTTAATATATTATATCATTAAGTCTTCGCCTGTACTTTCACTATTATTACCAATAACTTCTTCACCAAATACATTATCATTCATCAATTTTATTATACATATAAAGTCTTCTTCCTCATCTATTACACTTTTAAGTTCATTTCTAAGTTTTATCAATTTTGATGGTGTCATTTCCCCTCTAAAAACCGATTTTTGAAAATGAGATAAATATTTTTTACATATCTTAAATACTCTTTGTACTCTTTTTTCTCCTACATCATAAAACAAAAACGCATAATTATAATTTTTCATTACATTCCCTCTCTTAATAAAAAAGGCATAAACTCTTTATCCTCTAAAATACTTTTTATAAGTTTATAACAGTCTAATTTTATCGCATTTCTATAAGTAGTCTTTCTTTTTAGTTTCTCATGTGTAAATACACTTTCTATTCTATCTTCAAAAGCATTAATAAATATCTTTCTTCCTTCTTCATTTAGTATACAATAATTAACATTTTTTTCAAAATGCTTTTCCACTTTTAACTTATGATTATTAACTAATTCAAAAATTGTCTTAAATACTATAACTGGTTTAAAAACCTCACTAATATCAAGACTTAGCGAAAATCTTCCCTCCGATGGTTCATGCAAAAAACTTATCCTTTGGTCTAGATGTGTCTGATATATTGCTGAAATTGTTTTTGTATATAATAAAGTATTGCCAAAAGATATTAACGCATTAATTGGATTATCTGGTGGTCTTTTTACTCTTTTATTCATTACAAAATCTTCTGGAAGAAAATACTTAAAATCTGAATAAAAACGCAACCAAACTTCACCTTCATACGCCATTAACTCATTGATATCTTTTGCATTATCAACAGCTACAATAAAATCATTTTTAATCCAATCAATGGTTTCTTTTACTTCTTTTTTATCATGCTTATAATAATGATATAATATTTCACATATATTTAAACCTATCCCTTTTACAATAGGTCTTGCAATACTCATTCTATCATTATTGTATTTATTAACTTGCTTTACCAAAAGTTTACCACTAAGATAATGATTTCTAGGATAATATGTACCACTATAACCACCATAATAATTATAAAAATGTATTATAATATTATTCTGTGATAAAAAATCTAATAGTTTTGTATTAATACTAACTTCATTAAAACAAAAAATCTCTTTAGTATTTTCTACTGGAATATATACATTTTTACCATCTTTTCTAAAACATAACGAATTATCTTTTCGTGTAAGCTCACCCATAGACATTATATATTTCGTACTTCCCATTCAATCACTCCTATACATAACAATATTCATAATATGCACATTTTTTACAAGTTGTTTTATTAATACACTGGGGGATTTTTTCCTGACTTAATAATTCTTCTATTTCACTTATGTATTTATCCAACTCTGTTTCTAATTCATCTGTTAATTCAATAATTAATGTCTTTTTATCTTTTTTATTTTTTTCTACAAATTCTAATTTTCCTTTTCTTATAATACCTTTGGACTTTAGAACTTTTAGATAAAATAATAGTTGCCATTTTGCAGCATTTTCATCAGCATCTGACTTCTTAATTTCTGTGAGATAATCTTTTGTAATTTTATCTATTTTTATATTATCTATTGAAATTTCCGCATTATCTTTATTTTTTGCACGTTCCTCATGTATCGCTTTTCCAATCTTTACCTGTTCACTATTATCTTCCATATTAATTCTATTGCCATGCAGATAACATTGTCTTTTACAATGGAAATAATAATTTATTAATGTTCCATTAACTTTCATCAATTTATCACCTGCCTTTATAATGAAAATATACTTATTTTATAATACATCTTATGTTGTTGTTTAACATGATTCAAGCAGGAGTATATTCAAGAGCAGACGTATTTCAAAACATCCTATGTTGTTGTTTAACAGAAGGTAACAAGGCAACTGCATGGACTCCAGCCCTATTTCAAAACATCCTATGTTGTTGTTTAACTATAGAAAATTATACAGACCACATATACACATTGTAATTTCAAAACATCCTATGTTGTTGTTTAACATATCAGGGAATAAGTCAAAATACAGGAATACCAATATTTCAAAACATCCTATGTTGTTGTTTAACTATCGTTTACGCACAGTGGATTAAAGATATCATTAAATTTCAAAACATCCTATGTTGTTGTTTAACCAAATTTTCGATAACATGCTAACAAGTGAAGCACTATTTCAAAACATCCTATGTTGTTGTTTAACTGCTATCAAGTACTTCTTGGACGTTATCCTGAAAAATTTCAAAACATCCTATGTTGTTGTTTAACTCTTCCTGTACCTTATCATCTTGCCAAAAATCAAGATTTCAAAACATCCTATGTTGTTGTTTAACTCTTTTGCCCCTTTAACTCTTATGCTAACTGTGTATATTTCAAAACATCCTATGTTGTTGTTTAACTTTTTCGTTATGTAAATTTCCTGTACCTTGTATTATTTCAAAACATCCTATGTTGTTGTTTAACTTAATGCTACAGTATCACAGCAACAGGGTTTAGAATTTCAAAACATCCTATGTTGTTGTTTAACGTAGTAGCTTTTGCAAGCCAACCAACTGTCGTCTCATTTCAAAACATCCTATGTTGTTGTTTAACTCTTTAAATCATTCATACTATCACCTCGCTTTGATTTCAAAACATCCTATGTTGTTGTTTAACTTTTATTGAATATCCTTTTTTCTTTGGCAATAGCTATTTCAAAACATCCTATGTTGTTGTTTAACGGATATACATATCTTAGAGATATCGTTGCTGATATTAATTTCAAAACATCCTATGTTGTTGTTTAACTGTTAATGCTGCAAGTAAAGTTCCAGAGGATATTGTATTTCAAAACATCCTATGTTGTTGTTTAACGGTTCTTTAAGCTTATATGTATAATGAACAGTATTATTTCAAAACATCCTATGTTGTTGTTTAACGCAATAAACTGTCAAAACAACAACTGCTGCATTTATTTCAAAACATCCTATGTTGTTGTTTAACCTTCTAAATCAATCATTTGTTATCTCCATTTCCACATTTCAAAACATCCTATGTTGTTGTTTAACAACGAATACAATTCTACATAAGCGTCCATTATTTCATTTCAAAACATCCTATGTTGTTGTTTAACTTTAAGAGAGCTTAAAGCTCTTATTGGCACAAAATTATTTCAAAACATCCTATGTTGTTGTTTAACACAATGTCATAATCAATCATTCTCCTTTCGATACAAATTTCAAAACATCCTATGTTGTTGTTTAACAGGTTGTCCGCTCCCAGTTCATCTTCAATAATAGACATTTCAAAACATCCTATGTTGTTGTTTAACACAATTGTGCTTTTTTGTTCATTGTCCAGACTATATTTCAAAACATCCTATGTTGTTGTTTAACTTTGCCCTTGTAAAGGATTTTCCACCTATTGTGTAATTTCAAAACATCCTATGTTGTTGTTTAACTGTAGCAGATGAGGCTCCATAATTCCCTGTAGCAGAATTTCAAAACATCCTATGTTGTTGTTTAACCCACCATTTTAAGCCATTCTTAAAATGTATATTCTTTTTCATGCCTGTATTATACACTATTTCGTTAAAAATTACCAGCAATTTTTGTTATATTATTTATAATTATTAAAAAGTGCTTCATCCCCGCTTATTTACTAGGTTTGAAGCATATCGTAAACAAATTTTTGCTGGTAAATTCTTATAATATTCTGTAAAAATACAATGTTTGTATTTCGTGTCACCATATTAAATATTTTAATACTTTACCCAATTCTACTTACTATAAAAACAGTTCCTCATTATTCCCCACCATTTCTTCATTAAGCATTCCATTTCCATCAATATAATCTTTTCCATTCTCAATATAATATATATTTCCAATCTGTTCATCATAACCACCTGCATTAATCCAGTTCAAATTAGACTGTATTTGATACATAAAAACATTCATTTTACTTCGTATCTCTTGCAATCTTACCTTTTTTTCTGGATATCTGTTATTTATAAGTTCGGGATTTGAAAGTAATGATTTATATTCCTCCCAAAGTTCTTTTGCATTATAATCAATTTCTGTTTTTTCTATATTAAGATACAGATATGCCTTTAACGAATTATCATCAATTAATCTCATGTGTTTTGACACTTTTTCCATATCAAGATGACCAATATTATCTTTGAAAAAATCGGACATATTGTAATTACCACGACTTTTATATCCACGAATTAAATCTTCAAAAACAGCCTCATAAAATTTTGAAAAGTTTTTATTTTCAAGAATTTCTTTTATATCATCATCTTCAAGAGTCTTTCCATTATTTAAACGAGCGTCATTTTTGTATATCTTTCGAGCATCATCATAATTAAAGAAATATACTATACAACCTTTTTTCTTACAAGACCTGTTAATTCTACCCATAAACTGTTCTTCACTGTCAAGTCTTGATATATCCTTATAGCCAATATCCATATCAATATCAACACCAGCTTCTATAACTTGCGTTGCTACAAGAATTACTGACTCTTGTCCTTTAAGCTCTGCTATAATATTTTTTCTTTCTTGAATATTGCTATCCCCTGTCATCAATTTTACTATAACACCATTATCAACATCATTTACTATTGATTGATAAAATTCTTTTGCACTTTTCTTTTTAATAAATTCTACCAAAACTCTTTTATGTTGATTTTCTAATACATGCGATTTTAGTTCTTCTAAGCTTATCTTATCCCCACCAACTTTTAATAATGAATAGTCTGGTATTACTCTATTTTTAAATACAGAATTATTAAAGTACTTTTCTCTATCTTTTATAAGTTTTACACTCTTATCACTATTACTTATAAGTATGTCAAGATTAGGAAGGGTGGCTGACATTATAATTATTTTAATATTAAATAATTGAGAATATGCGTTTAAAAATGTTATAATTTCTCCCCATAATGAATTTTTATAACTTTGAATTTCATCCATTACTATCACTGAATTGCATAGCTGATGAAAACCAAATACATCTTCTTTCTTATTACCAAATAACGAATTAAAAAGTGTTACATGTGTCGATAATACTATTGGATAATTCAAAAATTGTCTATCGAGAAGAATTCTTTGATAATCTGTATCAATTAACTTTTCTTCATTTTTATCTGAATTATTTTGTTTATTATTTTTATATGGCGTAATTGAATTTACTACTGCTATTTGAGATATTATATTCTCATTATTTCCAAATGTATTTTCAAGACAATTTATATTTTGTTCAACTAATGTATTATATGGATAAATATAAAATATCTTATTAATATCCTCACAATGTCTTACAAGTTTAAAGCTAAGATTAATTGATGTATTACTTTTACCACTTCCTGTTGGTGCTTCTAAGTAAAAAATATTCATGTCCGAATTTTTCAATAATTCATTTTCCGCATCAAGATACATTTCTGTTCTTAAGTCATTAATATTTTTTGTTTCTTTTAATTTTTCAGATGGCATAGGATATATATTTTCTTTATAATCCTTTATACTTTTTTGCACTTCTGTTTCCATATACACTTTATCTATATCATCAATATTATCAATCTCACCAAATTCAGCTATCTTTACACCATTCATAAATTCTGACGTTGCGTAATAATCACTTGCTACAAGTAGGGAATACAAAAGTCTTGTCCAACCATATAAATATATACTCTTTGTATTTTCTTCTTTTGACATTCTTTTGTACATATAGCAATCTTCTTCTGTTTTATAACTTCTTAACAATTTAAATACAGATTTTATCTTAAAATTATTATCAGCTAACATATCAAATTTTCGATTAATATTATTATAATAAGATATATATTTTTCTTTCCATAATTTATACCATTGATAAGCATGTATTCCTATTTTATTACGAGCTTTATCATTCTTACCAAAACTACACATATATTTATTAAAATCTGTCATATCACAATGATGTCTTGATATTATATAAGAATATATGTATGCAAAATCTCTTAATTGACAAGCCTCATTTTCAACTATATTACCTTTATCCACCTCTAGTGCTATCTTTTCAATAAAATAATCAAGATAAAACATTGATGATATAATTGCATGTCTACTGTTAATATCCTTGTTTATATCATTATCAATATCAATGTTTAAATAAGATATTTTATTTTCCATCTTTTCTATCTGAAAAACTGGATTAACTTTTCCTGTGTCATGAAATGTAGATATATTAATAGTCATACATTCAAATATTTTTATTGCTACTTCACCAAAATCTGAAAAATATTCATTTTCAAATCTTTTCATTATCTTAAATAGTTTCTTATTTTCTGCAAGCATAATAAAATATTTCTGACAACGGATTGTATGCTCTTTTAAGGTCTCATTCATTTCTTGTTTTTCTTTATTATCATTTATTTTATGAGCATAACATATATCTACATAATCTGTAATTTCATTAATTGATATTATTAATTTTTCCAAATACATTTTCAGCCTCTATAAAATATAAATAAGCCCCATTACCTTAAAATAATTGCATGGGACTTACTTAACATTATTTAATTAATATTTACTCACTTATAATTAAAAAAATTGTAATACATCACTTTGACACTTATACAATTCCCCATTTATAACATTAATCCTTGCATTTGTATAACAAAAATCTTCATACTCATAAAGATTTGTATAAGGATTAAGTGCTATTGGAAGTCTTTCACAATACCTTATAATATCTATATCGTCATATTCTCCTAACTTTATGGGTTTTCCTATTCTTTCTAAAAATAAGCTTGATATTTTAATCTCCTTTTCATTAATATTACTTACTGTTAATCTTTTAACATTCATTATATCTGCTGGATGATCGTTTTTGCCAAGATATGGATAATATATACACCTATTCTTTTCAATATAACTTGCAATATATTCTGCCTCATCACAATTAATAAGTATATATATATCCCATACAGGATTTTCAAGCCATTGTTCTTTTACAATAAGATTACCATCTTTGTTAGCATAACCAACAGAATTATTAAATATCTGGATTTTCTTAGGAATATATCCCTTTTCATTTTTAGGAACAATTGCAATCTTAATTTGTCTCAATTTTTTATAAAATTCTGGATAATCTTTGCTAAAATTTTTTTCTTTTTTTACATCTTGCAATTTGGTTCCATAACCTGTGTACCCAACAATTGCTCCCAATATTCCAAGCAACGCAACCTTGTGTATATGACCATAAGTAAAATAACAATATTCATTAACATCTGGTTTCTTAAAAAAAGCAGTTTGTCCACTCAGTGTAAATTTAACAGTTTCCATTCATTACACCTCTTTTTGTGTGATTATATTATACCTTTTTTCCTTATTAATTCCTGAAATTAATTCTGTTATATATGGATTATAATATATTTCAATATTTTTTACCCTATCTTCAAATTCATTAAGAATTGTTGCTACTCCACTTATATCTATTATATTAAGTTTTTCACCCTTTTCAAATGTTATATATTCTGTAAGATTCGGCAGATATAATTCTTTTTCAGTTTCTACAAAAAGTGCAAATTCATTTTCACAACCTTCTTTTGAATTAGTAGAAAATGATGTAGCTGAAACTATTGCTGTCCTTTTAAAATTCTTATAATCTTCCATTGTATATTCTGCATTTTTTATACCAAGCTTCTTATATTCTTTATACGCCAATGGATTAATAACAAACGGATAAAAATAATGTGCTTCATCACACATAATTTTTGTTCCTATTGAAGTAGCTCCAGGTTCTTTAGGTTCTTTTTTTTCACCATCATCTATTTTTTTATTATTTTTTTCATCTCCATTATTAACATCTCTCTTAAATGGTGAAAGAATTGCTTGTTCCTCAATATTAGTCCATTTATACTTATTAAATCCTTGTCCAAATTGAACCGCACCAGTAATAGATACATTATAATTTTCTTTCTTTCCTACTGCAAATGTTGCTCCAAAATTTTTTATATCTACAGTAGAAAAAAGATTATTAATAATATCATTCTTATTTTTTGCTTCTAACTTTTCATCAAATATATCTTCATAACGTTCTTTTAAAGTTCTATACGCAACTTGTTTTTGTTTTTCATCAATTTTCATACTCTTTATATATAATACATTTTTCCCCTCTTCTTCCCACATCTTCTTCATAGAATACTTTAAAGCTTTATCACTACCATATATCAACTGACTCTGTGTTGTCTTTGGGTAACCTGAAAAATCGGCATTCCAATTTGACATAATCGAAGATATTCCCAATACTCCATATACTCTACTTTCCATATTATTTATCCTCCTTTTTATTTTTCATATCTTTATCAGACTTATATATAAGATTTTGACTTATATAACCAGCTATTACTAAAGTATTATCTATTTTTTTATCATAATTATAACATGCAACCATAGAATATAATTGATTATATCTCTGATTATATTCCGCTATACAATAATTATAACTCTTAAAACATTGAAATAATTTTTCCTGCATCATTTTATTATTAGATATATTAAAAAAAGGATTTGATAATGAATGTTTTCTTTCTCCCGATTTATTAATTGAAACATAATATCTTATTAGTTGCCCTAAAGCATATAAATATTCTTCGTCACTATCAGCATAACAAACATTTTTGCTACTAAGTTTTTTATCAATTTTTTCATGTATATTTTTATATTCATTACTCATATCTTCTCCTCCAAAATAACTTTTAAAAGAAGCCATCAAATTAAACTGCAATACATTTTTTTTAAAATTATTTTCTTTGATTATAGAATCCTTAATCATATCAATACATATTTTATTTATCACGTTAGCAATACTATTCTTTTGGTCATTCATTAACCATGACAATATTATATCTCTTGACATAATTATATTTTTTTTAACTGTTGAATTTTTTATTTGTATATCTTCTAATTTTTTATAAAGATTCTCCTTAAAATAATTATAAAATAAAATCTCATCTAAAAGCTTTAATACATCACTCTTTTTCGTATAATTTCCATAATAAAAACTATATTCTTTTGTTTCTATTGCTTGATAAAAATTAAAATCTCTATCTAGTTCATTTTTATAATCTACCAATATATCTTGTTCTTTTATTAATAGCCCCTTTTTACGATCCTTATAAATTTGAAGTTTATAACCATAAAATTGTTCATCTTCTTTTTCATCTTCAATAAATATTCCATCTTTTATAGCATAAATTTTTTTATTAATATTATCAAAATATATTATAGTTTTTTTCTTATTATATAAATTATTTAAATAATCAAAAAACTTTCTTTGCAATAACGCTTGTTGTATATCAATATAACTATTCCCTTCTATTTTTCTAGTTTTATGCGCTAAATAAGGTTTTTTATCAAGATCAAATGATATATTATCATTAGGAATT
>URYE01000066.1 GCA_900551945.1 uncultured Eubacterium sp.
TTCTGTGGCGTACATTTGTCTTTTTCTATTTAAGGATATTATCATACATACCTATTTATTGCAACACTTTTTGTAGAAAAACTTTATATTTTTTTAATTTTTTAAATATTCTAAAAATAGTTACACATTTCTATCATATAAAGTAAACTATGAAAAACACACTTTGCAAATTCCTAAAATTATTATGACTCAAGTTTTTTACAAACACTAATTTTAACTTTGTTAATATAAACTATAAGAAATGCGCTCCACAAGTTTCTAATAGTTTACACGCCTTCGTCAAGGTCTTGTGCAAACACAGATTTTGACTTGTTGTTCGTGTAAATTAAAAAGCTGTTACAATAAGTAATATACACAAAAGAATATTATTAATAATACTTTTGTATACAATATACTTATTGCAACAGCTAATTACTTTCCAACATTTAAGAAAATGTCAAAACAAATTGCAAATATCTGCTTTACTTATTACTTTACTACTCTGAATATTTCAATGTAATAAAGCCATAACTTTCTAAATTTCTTATATACTGTACAAGACGGTTGTAAAGAGGTTCTGCCTTTTCGCCAAAATGCTCTTTTACAAGTTGTGAAATATCATATACAGTGCGCTTTCCATCCATAAGCACCCAAATGAAGTTACCCATTTCATCAAGGTGAATTTGTGAAACCTTTGGCTTTTTAAAACACACTTGAGCTATCTTATTAAATGCGCCTTTATTTTCCATAAAAATAGTTACTTCACCCGTATCTGATACTGTATATGAATATTTATCATTATGAACCGGTATATAATCCAGATAATTCTTTAAAGAATTGTTCTTTGTCTTATTTGCCATCTTTACTCCACAATGCTGACTTTAAAATACATAAAACCATAACAACCATTAATACAATTCCGCCAATAATGCCTGTATCAATTGCTCCTGATAAATCAATCTTATCTGCAATACCAAATACTGCAAATATAGCAAGAAGAATACCTACAAGACCTTCTCCCGCAATCATACCAGAGCAGAATAAAATTCCACTATTTGCATCAGAATTTTCTTCTTTGTTGCTCTTTTTCTTGTCTACGAACCAACGAATAATACCACCTATCATAATTGTAGATGAAAGTTCAAGAGGAAGGTATAAACCAATTGCAACTGGAAGAACTGAAAGCCCAAGTATTTCAATAACTATAGCTATAAATACACCGATGAATACTAATGCCCAAGGAAGATTTCCGTCCATAACACCTTCAATAATCATCTTCATAAGTGTAGCCTGTGGTGCTGAAAGATTAGTTGTACCAAAACCCCATGCACTGTCAAGAAGAATAAGTACACCACCAATTGTAAAAGCAGAAACTACTGAACCAATTAATTCACCAATCTGCTGTTTCATAGGTGTTGCACCAAGAATATAACCTGTCTTTAAATCTTGTGATGTATCACCTGCCATTGCAGCAACGATACAAATAACAGAGCCAATTGCAATTGCTCCTGTCATTCCATGAGCGCCATTATCCCCAGTTGCCTTTAAACAAAGTGTTGAGAATAACAATGTAGCAATAGCCATACCTGATACAGGGTTATTACTACTTCCTACAATACCAACCATTCTTGATGATACTGTAGCAAAGAAGAAACCAAATAAAGCTATAAGTACAGCTCCAAGTGGAGATACTGGTATTTCTGGTAAAATCCATATAGCAACAATAATTACTAATACACCAATACCGATTATACGCATATCAAGGTCTTTGTCTGTACGAGCTGTTGCTGTCTGTCCACTACCACCTTTAATACCTTTAATTGCATCAGCAAATGTTCTTATTATTAAAGGAAGTGACTTGATAAGGCTGATAATACCACCTGTTGCAACAGCACCAGCACCGATATAACGAATATAACTACTCCAAATAGCAGAAGCTCCGCCTGTCGCATACATTTCTGCAATAGTCTTTGTTCCCGGATAAAGTATTGTGCTTCCACCAAATGTTATAATAGCTGGAATAAGTACAAACCAACCTAATACACCACCAGCAAACATATAAGAAGCAATCTTAGGTCCACAAATATAACCAACACCAAGAAGCGCAGGATATGCCTCTGCTGATAATTCAGTCTTTAATGACTTAATAGGTGCTGTTATAACACCAGGAATAACCTTTAAACCATCAACTACAAACTTAAATAATGCTGAAAGTCCAAGTCCTGCAAATACTGACTTTGCACTTGCACCACCTTCTTCACCTGCAAGAAGGACTTCTGCACAAGCAGTTCCTTCTGGATATGGTAACACACCATGTTCTTTTACAATAAGTGCATTTCTTAATGGCACCATAAATAACACACCTAACACACCACCAAAAAGTGCTATAAGTGATATTGTTAAAAGACTAGGTTTTTCTGTAATTCCTTCTTTTGCCCACAAAAACAAAACAGGAAGTGTAAATATAGCACCTGCTGCTAGTGACTCACCAGCAGAACCTATAGTCTGTACCATATTACTTTCAAGGATAGAGTCTTTTTTCATAACTACACGAATGACACCCATTGAAATAACTGCTGCCGGAATGGAAGCAGATACAGTAAGACCAACTCGCAAACCAAGATAAGCATTGGCTGCACCGAAAATAATTGCCAAAAGAACACCCATTATAACAGATGTAACTGTAAATTCAGGCGTAATCTTGTCAGCCGGAACATACGGCTTAAATTCGTCTTTCTTCATTAGAAACCTCCAAAATAATTTTATGCTTTACTATATTAGCATAAAAGAGGCTTGTACAACAACTGTTTTTTACAAAATAATACATATTACCACTTTTTACATATTTATAATTAAAATATTAATAGTATACAAATACACCAATAACTATGAAAAACACACTTCACTAATCTCTCAAGTTATCGCAACAGTAGTTAAGGTCTTGTGCAAGCACAGACTTTGACTCGTTGCTCACATAAAAAACAAAATCAGTTATATTTGTATGATATAATTAAACAAGTTTTCTTATTTATATCACACAAATATAACTGATATCTTTATTTTATATTGAATTTATATATTAAAAATATATCATACTTCTATTATATACCACTCATATCCATTTACTATTGTTGTATCTTTGTATTTCATCTCTCGTACAAAATCAGACTGATATGTTTTATGAACATGTCCATGTATAAAATACTTTGGTTTATATGTATCAAGAATTGTATTAAATGCTTCAAAACCTTTATGTACATGGTCTTTGCCATCATTTATTCCTGCTGCCGGTGAATGTGTTAAAAGAATATCAATCCCTTTATTTTTCTTTAATTGAAACCACATTCTTGATACCCTGTGCTTCATCTGTATCTGTGTATACTGATTAACTCCCTTTTTATATCTTACAGAACCCCCTAGTCCCATAATCCTTAGTCCATTATAAACATAAATCTTGTCCTCTATACAGATACACCCTTCCGGTGGTGTATCACTGTAACAATCATCGTGATTGCCTCTTATATATAGTATTGGCACTTTTGCAAATGAAGCAAGAAAAGATAAATATTGTGGCTTTAAATCTCCTGCTGACAATATCAAATCAATTCCTTCTAACTTTTCTTTTTCAAAATAATCCCACAGATACTTTGATTCCACATCAGCAAGTATCAGTATTTTCATAATTCTCCTCATTTCCAAGCAGTTCTTTAACACTATCAAGTCCCCACTTATCTGTAAAAAACAATAAGTGGGCGTGATGACTTGTCTTTATTAAGATGAGTGTACTACTTTATTAAAAAATTTTGTTATATAATGCCTTGCGCCTTTATAATGTTTTCTGCGTCATCTTCCATAATGTCGATAGTTGGGACTTCGCCAATAACATTTTCAAGCAACCAATTCATTGTAATAATCTGCTCTGGTGTTAATACATTTCCCTCTTTATTCTTTTGTACACCATTCTGGTCATAAAGCTCACCTTCAAATAACTCAAAATCACCTTTACTTATTATATCTTTAAACACATTAACAATTCTTTTAGTTTCTGTTGGTAATTTACTTGAATATATAACATCAATTACACCTGCTGACATTCCCCACCAATAATTAAGTGCCTTGATGTTATCTTCATCTTCTTCCTTATTCCAAGAACCACTCATTACACTTTGTATAAGCTTTTCATAAAATACACCCCAATGCCATACAGGCATAGCAAGGTGTTGTGTATGATTTTGACTTATTACATAATACAATCCAAACTTTCTTGCGCTACACTGTGGAGTTATCATATCTCTATCTGAAATAACTTTTATACCTTGTTCTTCAAACTTTTTCTTATAGTCATTATTCTTTACACATGACCATTCAAGATAAATCTTAGCTTTAGGATTGACAAACCTTGCTCCTAGTGCAAAAGCATTAATATTTGACATTTCTCCATACACTGGATACCCTGCTACATATCCTATCTTTGAATTATCTGACAATGCTCCTGCAATAATTCCCATTAAAAACTTAGCTTCATACATTCTTGCGTAATATGTTCTTATATACTTATGAGAAGTATTAAGAGAACAGTTAAGTATCTTAACTTCTGGGTGTGCAATCGCCGCTTTAAGACTTGCCATAATCATAGCCGGTGATGTTACACATATCATATCTGCGTTGTCTTTTATAAGTGTTTCAATTGCATTACTATCATCTTTTTCTGGTTCAACATTAGTTATACTTGTTGTTTCAAGTTGTGTGCCAAATGTATCTTCTATATACTGTCTTCCAAGCTCATGTGCATAACACCATTCTGACTCTTGTGGTGTTTTATCGTATACAAAACCAATCTTAAGCTTCTTATTGCCACTTCCTGATTTTGGTAAAAGATAACTTAATATATTCTTTTTAGGCGCATTAGCTGGGTCCATCTTTAAATCAACTGCACTATTTTCTGCAAGAAGTTCAAATTCTGCCCAAGTCTTTGCAACATTTTTTGACATCTCAGCAGGTGACATATTCTTAACACAATCATATCCATGAATATGAATAAATCTTAAATATGCGTCACCTATTGGATAATCAAACTTATCTCCTCCACGCATTTCAAACGCATTTTTAAATGTTATAAAACTTGCGACAAGGTCTTGCTTCGCATATTCTTCCATTGGCACACCTTTTTTAATGCCTGCAAGCTCCATAAGTGTTGGAAAACTTCCCACATTACTAAAATATATATCATTTAACTTTGTACAGTTATAAAAATCCATAAATTCATAATAAATCTTTATATCTGGGTCATCGCTTTTTTTCGGCACTTTTCTTATTACTTCCGCTGTAACAGTTACAGCATTAAAATACTTTAGTACACTTACTCGTTTATTTCCTTCAAGTACATAGAATTTGTTCATATACTCATACACTTTGATAGGGTCTCTTATACCTTCGTTTTTTTGACTATCACTTAAACTTGCCCACTTAGCTGCAAACTCTGTTCCCCAGTCAAGTATTGGCATAAAATTATCTGCAAATGCGTTAGTTCTTCCTACATTACAAGTTCCCACAACAAGCCTTAAAGGTATCTGGTCTTGACCTAAGCTAACTTCTGAGTCAATAGCTGATTCATCAACGAGATTTTCAAGAACTGGTAAATATGGATACTTGCCTTTGTATACACACGCATGGTACTCTTTCTTTCCTATTTTTAATGCACTTTGATAATCCTGTACTGACATACAATTTACCTCCTGACATTAGTTTTATCTAAACACATGTAAAATAATCTTATGTACATTAATTTGTAATTATATTAACAACTTTTAGTAGCGCCTGCAATAATAAATATTATAAATTTCAGACTTCGTTAATATTTCCACATTTAGGGCACACATTACCCTTTTCTGCGTCAAATATATAGCCACATCTTACGCAACATATAACTTCACGTTCTTCTTTTGCAAGATACTCAATGCTTCTAGAAATTGGCTTTTCTTTTAAGTACTCTATAAAATCCTTAAGCGAGCTTACAAAATGCTGCACCATCTGTTCACCTGATGAAAACTTTGGAATTGATGATATTTTCACTTTACCAACACCTGCATAATCCACAAATACACCTTTAGATAACAGTCCCTTTTCTATATAAATGTCATTAATATCCCTGACATTTAACACACCAGACGACAAGCCTTGACTGTAGTAAATATTGTCTGGTGTTAAGACAAAGCCTTTCTTTCCATTAGAAGTCCTTGAAGTGTCACAAACTGTTATAGGATATTCAAATTGATTAAGCCCTGCATATGATGACATTGCATTGTCCACAGCATATTCTTCATCATCATCAAGTTTACACATATATAAATTGTCGTAACTATCATTATAGTCCATATCTTTTGCAAATTTTTCTATAAGACTTTTACATTCTTCTTTTTTTAATTCTTCAAGATGGTCTGTTATTTTCCCTAAAATATCAACTTTAAGCTCTGGAAGAAATGGCTCTTGTGATATTTTCTCATAAGCGTCTACTGCCTCATCAAAACTTAACTTTGCCAAATCAGGACAAATCTGCTCTATTGCTATAGTATCTTGCTTTTTTAACTTGTCGTGGTACTTATTTATAAATGGCTCTGATACATCACTATCATAATCTCCATTAAGCAGTACATCATAAATATCCCTTATCGAATTGTCAACATTGTTTATTATATTCTTAATATCATTAATTTGTGAATTTTTCCACAATTGGTCTAGCTTATTTTCATAAACTAAAGAAATGTCTTCTTTATTATTTCCTATATTATTTTTTATATCTTCATAACCATTGTCATCATCTGACAACATATTATATAAAGAATTATTTGAATATCCCTTTATTTTTTCTTTATATTCATTATACTGTTTTCTAGTAATTCTTTGTGGTATTTCTTTTGTTAATTCTTCAAGCTCTTTCTTTCTTTTGCCATTAAGCCAGTTAAAAAGTGTTTGAAGAAATGGCTTTTTTATCTTGTCAAGACAATCTTTTTTAGAAATATCTTTATAAGCCTGCACTATTTCATTATATCCAGCTTCTTTTACAGAAACTATTTTTTGAGCAATGTCTTTTTCTTGTTTCTTTTCTAGCACCTTATCAGATAATGTCTTATATTTTTTCTTAAAATTATCATCAAGGGTACTATCATTTACAATATCTTCACCAAAGTTTTTTATTTCTTTTTCTGACATTTTAGCTATATCAGTTATAAACTTTTTATCATCACCTTTTAACGCAGTTTGTGTCAAATGTTTTTTATTATTGGCTCCTTTTTTAACATCCTTTTCTGTCTGTACATCATTATCACTACTATCTGAATTATTTATTTTACTATTGTTTTCAGATATATCGCTATGTCCGATTTTTTCAACATCTGAATTAGCTTTACTATCAATATTATTTACACCATCAGCAACTTTTATTGTATTATCATCAGCACTTACATCATTTTCAACATCAGAATAATTTCTATGGCGTTTCTTTTTCTTTTTTCCATACTTTATCATACTGTCAAGTTCAAAATGCTTTTTAAAGAACTTCTTAATATCTCCTGACAAAAGATTACGTCTTTTCGTTTCTTTTTCTATAACTGGGCCGTATTTTTTTGAATTTTTGTTAGAATAAAAGTCTGCGTCCATTCTAGCATTTAACTGAAAAATCTCTGCATCTGGGTGACTCTTAATATCGTCACACACTTCTGAAAGCATACGTTTATCAAGCTGTTCTCTTTCTTGCTCCTCTTGTTCAACTTGCTCTGGTGTCATTGGCTCATAATCAGCTTCATATACATTAAAGTTACAGTTAGATACTCTCCTGCCAGCCTTTCCCATTACGTCTATGTAATCTTCGTAAGCTTCTTCATCGCCATCAAAATCAAGCTTATATATATCACCCTCTGCTAAGAGTAAATCAGGTCTTGGCGTAAAAAATACTGTACATTCATTACAAGTATAAGCTCTTGCAAGATATACATTTCCCTCATCTGTTTCTATTTTCTTTTCAGTCCCTTGTGGATAAACTGTCATATACAGTACCCCTGCACATATAGGACATTTATAAGGAGAAGCATAAAAGCCTTTTCCTAGTCTTTTTCTATCTCGTTCTTTTTTCGATAATTCGCTATATTTAAACGACTTCTTATCCTTTTTCCAGACCATATTGTGCCATAGTCCCATCTTTTTTCTTTTAGAGGTGTCAGCATCTTTTTCGTTTTTTTCAACTACTTCTTCAATATCTTTATCTTCTTTGTCAATATCTTCATCTCTGCCATTTTTTATAGTTGGCTTTACATTTCTCATCTTATCAAGAATAAGTTGAATAACATCTTCATATACAAGAAGTATTCCATTAGAATAAAATCTGCACTTATCTTTTTCAAGTTCAGCTGTTACATTAATTTCAGAAAATACATTATCTAAAATTTTCTTTAACTGCTTGTAATTTTGATTAACTGTAAGTCCCTTTATTTGGTTCCATTTTCCAAAAATATACAATAAAACATTAAACGCATTTTCAAGTAAGGCATTATTACACATAAGCCTTGCATTATCCACGTTAAAATCCATATCAACAATAGTATTTACCACTTTTCTATTGTCAAAACTAAATACAAGTGACCTTCTTTTACCAGGCAGAATAATATTGTTATTCTTAATTACAATAATTTCAAGCCACTCAATATCGGCCCCCATTACATTTATTGTCTTATTAAATGCTGCTTTAATTGTAGCGTCTGCCTTTAACTGTATCATTATATAGTCCTTTCTTGTTTTATTTGTTGACTATAATATGATATACCATTATTTAACTTTTATCAATTAATCTCTTATTTAACTCGCTTAAATAGTATATGAGCTATAATAGCACTTATAAGCTCTGTTACCCAAAAGGCGTTCCAAACTCCATTTGCTCCATATATAAGACTTGCTATAAATGCTACCGGAAGCATTATAATTACATATCTGCAAAGTGAAATAATAAGTGATGGCATACCTTTTCCAAGTCCCTCTAATGCGCCAGATGATACAACAGATACTGTAGATACTATAAAGCCTGCACTTATAATGCGAAGTGCTATAGCTCCTATGTTGATAGTATCAGTATTTATTGTAAATAACGCAATAAGCTTTGTTGGTCTACTTAAGCATAAAATAGTACCAACTGCCATTATTGCAACTACTAGAGCAAGTGCCGTATTATATATTTTATGAACTCTTTTATGCTCGCCCGCTCCATAATTATACCCAATAAGTGGTCTCATTCCCTGTACTACACCATTTGCTGGCAAATAAAGGAAAGTTTGAAGTTTATAGTATACTCCTAATATAAATACATAAACTTGAGAATATGATGACAAAATAATGTTAAGTACTGATACTTGAAGTGATGGAAGTGCCATATTAAGACTAGCTGGTATTCCTACTGAGTACAATTTACCACATATACCTTTTTCAAGCTTTATATACTGTCGTTTGTATTTTACTGGTATTGGTCTTAGTTTATACAATACTAAATACATAATTGCGCACGTTGTCTGTCCTATTCCGGTAGCTAACGCCGCCCCTTGTATTCCCATTGCTGGAATAAAGCCTATTCCAAATATCATTATCGGGTCAAGTACTATATTTACAATACACCCTGTCATCATACACACCATAGAAACCTTCATTCTTCCTACTGCTTGAAATGTCTTCTCAAACACAAGTTCCCATGCAAGTATTACTGAAAATGCAAACGCAATATTTGAGTATTGCACCCCTAAATTAATAACATCTGTATCTGATGTAAACAGCTTTAAAAATGATGGCATAATAATTATACTTACCACTGTAAAGATAACGCCATGAATAGTTGCAAGAAACATTCCTTGACTTGCAGCTTTATTTGCCATTTTATTATTTTGAGCACCCATATAAAATGATATTAAAGAATTAATTCCTATTCCAAACCCTACCATAACTGAATTGATAAGATTTTGTACTGGAAATACAAGCGATAATGCTGTCATTGCATTTTCACTTAATTTTGCTACGAATAAACTGTCCACAATGTTGTAAAGTGAATTAACCATCATTGATATTACCATTGGAAGTGCCATTTTTAAAAGTAATGGTAATATCTTATCTTTTTTCATATAACTCTGGTCCATGTTTTCTCCTATCTTTTTCTTAATTTAGATTTTATGACGCAAAAAAGCCACATGACTGCTATTTAACAGCCATGTGGCGAAAATAGAACTATATTAAAATCAATTAATATACGCATCTAGAAAAATCCACATAAATTTTATGAATGGATAATATCACAAAAATATTTATTTGTCAAAAGTGAAATAAATATTATAGCCAATTTCTTTTAAATAAACTTTTATCAAAAAAATATTGCTATAAGTAATTAATAATTCTTTCTAAAGCCTCTTACATCGTCATTATAACCTATGCTTTCATAGAACTTATGAGCATTTTTTCTAAAACCTGACGATACAAGAATAGAATACTCACAGTTGTTGTCATGTGCATAATTGTCAAGCTCCTGCATTATCTTTTTGCCAACGCCAAGCCCTCTTAAATCTTGTGATACAATAACATTTTCAACAACCATAAAGTTCCCATCTAATGCCGTTATAATACAGCCCATTGCTGTGCCAACAAGCTTATCATCAATTGAAGCTTCTACAATATAATAATTATCTTTATCTTTTATCTTATTATAATTCGCTTCAAAGTTACTTATACTACACTCACCCGGTACAAGCTCTTTACATAACTCTACCATCTGTGCAATATGTTTATCATTAAATTTACCTATCTTTACATTATCTTTATTCATAATTTATATTATGGGCGAAGTCCCATACCACCTTCAAGTGTAATTGTTTCACCGTTCATATACTTGAAATCTTCTGACGCAAGTTGAACACATACTCGTCCGATTTCTTTTTCAACATCACCATAGTGACCTGCTGGTGGCATTTTAACGTTTTCTTTGAATGCCTGTGGATAAGCCTTTTCAAAGTTCTCAAGCTGTGCTGTCCATGCAAGTGGGCAGATTACATTAGTGTTAATTCCATCCTTACCCCATTCTGTAGCCGCAACTCTTGAAAGCCCTCTTATACCTTCTTTGGCAGCAGCATAAGCACATTGACCAAAATTACCAAAAAGACCAGCACCCGAAGCAAAGTTAATGATACTTCCCTTAGTTTCCTTTAAATATGGATAACAAGCCTTCATATAATAAAATGCTGCATACAGTCCTGAATAAATTGCAAGATCAAATTGTTCTGTTGTATGGTCATTAATTGTAACACCAGAAGCTGAAGCTTGTGCATTATTAATAAGTACATCAATTCTTCCAAATGTATCAATTGCTTGCTTTACTACATTGCCTACAACTGCTTCATTGTCTGCTCCTGCACTTACATCTGCTTGTACTGGAAGCACCTTTATTCCATAAAGTCTTTCAAGTTCTTCTTTTGCATCTTCTAACTTCTTTACGTTTCTTCCTGTTAATACAAGATTTGCACCCTCTTTTGCATAAGCTGTTGCAATACCATAACCAATTGAACCGCAGCTTCCATCACTTAATACTGCTCGTCCACCACCTGTAATAATAGCTGTCTTACCTGTTAAAAATCCCATAATACATCCTCCTATAATTTACTTTGTTTAATCAATTAAATATTTAACCATTTAAGCTTTACTTTTAATGCAACTATTTATTCTAATACTATTCAATATCATAAAATACATTATTCCATTTGTTCAAGTTCAAATATGTATAAATACTCTATATCATTTATCATGTTTTAATCTGACAATACTTTTATAAGTGTACCAAATTCTATGTAAATTTACAAGGCATTTTGTCAATAGTCAGTATTTTTTCTCAATAAATAGTTAAATAATATTATTTAATGCTAATTTTTTCACAACTCTTTGTTATACCTGAAACTTTTCTACCATGTGAACCATTGTCTGAACCTGCGCTGATTGTTCTTCACTTATTGCCGCTGTTTCTTCTGATGAAGCTGAGTTATTATCAACAATTTCTGCTATATGTGAAATATTCTTATCAATTAATTGTATACTTTCAACCTCTTTGCCAAGCGACTCTGCTATTTCAATCATCTTTTCTGTAGCTCCTTTAGCTCCTTGCATTACATCTGTCATATTAGCTTCCGTAGCATCAGCAATTACAATTCCTTTATCTACTGCGTCAATAGTGTTTTGTATCAATCTTGTTGTTTCTCCTGCTGCCTGTGTTGACTGTTCTGCAAGGTGCTTTACTTGCTCTGCTACAACTGCAAAGCCTTTGCCCGCTTCACCTGCTCTTGCTGCTTCAATAGAAGCATTTAATGATAAAAGATTAGTCTGTTCTGCAATATCTTCAATAACTTCAATAATAGAATGTATTTCTTTTGAACATTCACTAATTTCATTGATAGCTACCTTTAACTCTTGCATTTTGTTATTGCCATCTTCAACAACCTTAGCTGCCTGCCTTGAAATCTCTGCTGTTTCCTTTGCTTCGTTTGCCTTTTCCTCCATGCTCTTAGCTATATCATCAATCATTACCGTAGTTTCTGCAATCTTACTTGCTTGTATTGTACAGCCTTCTGCCAAATCTGATGAAGCCGTTGCAAGTTGTTCTGAGCCACTTCCAATCTCTCCCGCAGCATTTTGAATAGTGCTTAAAGTCTTTTTAGTATCAGCAATAATCTTAATCATCGACTCTTTAATCTTAACAAATTCACCTACATATTCTTTAGTAATCTCTACATTATAATTACCTTGCCCCATCTGCCCTAGCACTTCTGAAAGCTCTGATATCATATTAGTAAAATTATTATTCATAAAATTAATAGCACCGACCATCATACCAACTTCGCTGTCATCTTCCTTTAAATCCATATTATTTACAAAATGACCTTGTGCTAATTCTCTTAATTGGTCAGATACCTTAACAATAGGTGCAAGAAGTTCTTGCTTAGAAAATACAACCATTGACCTTATTCTTTGCACTATAAATAAAAATGCAACAATAAACATAACCATACTTACATACATAGCAATATTAAACTTGCTCTTTGTACTTGACATACGGCTTTGAATATCTTGTATACAAGAATCAGTGCTTGAATTAATCTCTTTTACAACACTTGCATAGTCATTGCCAAATACATAGCCTTGAGCTTCTGTTAAGTTTCCTTCTTGAACTTTACTCATTGCATTTTCTTCAATAGGTACAAGATTATTTGACATATCAGCTATATGTTCAAGCTGTTTCCATTCACTGTCTTTTAGATTGTTAGCTTTAAGTCCAGACCATGCTATATCTCTATTCTTATCTTCATTAAGTTCTTTCATATAGTCATTATAATACGTCTTATCACCTGTCGCTGCATAGCCTTGTACTGATGCTGTAAGTAACTTAGAGCCTAACCTATACTGATTAAGATACATAGTATTTTCTAATTGCTCTTGTGATACTCTGCTAAGTCCTATATTACTACCAATAAATACAAAAAGTAATATAATACCAATTGCTACCATTATACAAGTTTGCCTAACATTCCTATCTAACCTTTTAGATTGACCATTGCTAAATTGTTTTATATTTTTGTCTTCTTGTTCTTTAGCAGCCTTCATAACACCATCTCCTTTGTCTTTAATCTAACCACATTATCATATATACTCTAACACTTTACATCTTTTAATTTTTATATACTAATCAAGTTAATCTACTTGACATATTCAAATATCTTTTACAAATATATAATATTTTCCAATTCTATTTTTTTAATTTTTCACTACTTAAATATATTAAATGCCAAAAAACATTTTTTAATATAGTTAAATTTAATAATTTAACACAAATAAATCTTTTAATTACCTTTTAATACTCTAACACTATTAAATAAGTCTAATACTTTTATTGTATAAATTAATTTTATGTTCTACCAAAATGTGTCAGAGTCTTTATAACTCTGACACACTCAAAACTTATTAATATTATCTCATAAACTAGTATTGCTTAATTATATTTATCAAATTTACTTATTATCTTTATTATCATTATAAGCTTTCTTAGCTTCTGCTATTCCAGCTTTAACTCCTGCAAGTCCTGCTGCTGCTACTTCCTTACCTACTTTAGCGGCTTCTTTACCAATCCTTGTAGCTTCTTTTGCAACCTCTTTACCTACTTTTGTAGCTTCTGCTGCGACCTTTTTAGCCTTTTCCTTAATCTCATCTGAATCTGATGAATCTTCAACTTCTCCTTCACAAACTTCACAAGCTTTATCTTCTTTAAACTTTAATGCTGCCTGTGCTGCTGCAAGTCTTGCAATAGGAACTCTAAATGGAGAACAGCTTACATAATTAAGTCCAGCTTTATGACAGAATTCAATACTTGATGGGTCACCGCCATGCTCGCCACAAATACCACACTTTAATTCTGGGCGTGTGCTACGACCTTTTTTAACAGCCATCTGTACTAATTGTCCAACACCATTCTGGTCTAATCTTGCAAATGGGTCTGACTCATATATCTTACTCTTGTAATATGCGTCAAGGAACTTACCTGCATCATCTCTTGAGAAACCAAATGTCATCTGTGTAAGGTCATTAGTACCAAATGAGAAGAATTCAGCTTCCTGTGCTATCTCATTAGCTAATAAAGCGGCTCTTGGAATTTCAATCATAGTACCAATCTTATACTTGATATCAGAGTTCTTTTCCTTCTTAACCTGCTCTGCTGTTTCAACAACTACATCTTTAACAAACTTTAATTCTTTTCTTTCACCAACTAAAGGTATCATAATCTCTGGAACGATATCATAACCATCTTCCTGTGCCACTTCAATAGCAGCTTCCATTACAGCTCTTGTCTGCATTTTTGCAATCTCTGGATATGTTACCGCAAGACGACAACCTCTATGTCCCATCATAGGGTTAAATTCGTGAAGTGCATCACAAGTTGCCTTAATCTCTTCTACTGATATACCCATTTCTTCTGATAAAGCCTTGATATCCTTTTCTTCTGTTGGAATAAATTCATGAAGAGGTGGGTCTAAATATCTTACTGTCATTGGTCTTCCTTCAAGGGCTTTATACATCGCCTTAAAGTCAGCCTTTTGGAATACAAGAAGCTCATTAAGTGCTTCTTCTCTGCCTTCAAGTGTCTTAGAAAGTATCATTTTACGAATCTTAGGTATTCTGTCATCACCAAAGAACATATGCTCTGTACGACAAAGACCAATTCCTTCTGCGCCGAGATTTACAGCATTCTTAGTATCTTGTGGTGTATCTGCGTTAGTTCTTACACCAAGCTTTCTAAAGCTGTCTGCCCAATTCATAATCCTTTCAAAGTTACCACTTACAGTTGCTTCAACTGTCTTAATATCTCCATCATATATCTTACCTGTAGAACCATCAAGAGAAATGTAATCTCCTTCTTTGTAAGTGTGTTCTCCAAGTGTAAATGTCTTAGCTTCTTCATCAATAACGATGTCACCACAACCTGATACACAACAAGTTCCCATACCTCTTGCAACAACGGCAGCATGGCTTGTCATACCACCTCTTACAGTAAGAATACCTTGTGAAGCGTGCATACCTTCAATATCTTCTGGTGAAGTTTCAAGTCTTACTAATATAACTCTTTCACCTCGTCCACCTTTACCTGCTGCCTTTGCATCTTCAGCATTGAAGTAAATCTTACCAGCAGCAGCTCCTGGTGATGCTGGAAGTGCTTGACCAATAACTTCTCCATTCTTAAGTGCTTCTGCATCAAACATTGGGTGAAGAAGCTGGTCAAGTGACTTAGCATCTATTCTAAGAACAGCTTCTTCTTTTGTAATCTTACCTTCATCTACAAGGTCACAAGCTATCTGAATAGCTGCTTGAGCTGTTCTCTTACCATTTCTTGTCTGAAGGAAATATAACTTACCTTCTTCAATTGTAAATTCCATATCCTGCATATCTGCGTAATGGTCTTCAAGCTTCATTGCAAGGTCGATAAACTGCTTGTAACAATCTGGCAAATCTTTTTCAAGCTGTGTAATTGGCTGTGGTGTTCTTACACCTGCAACAACATCTTCACCCTGTGCATTGATTAAGTATTCACCATAAATACCTTTCTGTCCTGTAGATGGGTTTCTTGTAAATGCAACACCTGTTCCTGATGTTTCACCCTTGTTACCAAATACCATTGTCTGCACGTTTACAGCAGTTCCCCAGTCGCCCGGAATATCATTCATTCTTCTATATACAATGGCTCTTTCATTGTCCCAAGACTTAAATA
>URYE01000067.1 GCA_900551945.1 uncultured Eubacterium sp.
TATATCATATGTGTAAAGGTGCCTTTAATTGCCTATCCAACTGTCTCTTTAATTTAACTGTTAACTTCTGTTTCTTCTTCCTGTCGTCTTAAGATATCATACTTATCAAGCTTAACGCCTAAGTCAATAAATAACTGCTGTTTTGGGTGTGGTGCGCTTTCCATACTCTCACCAGCTTCATTTTTTATAGTCTTAACTACAACTTCAAGATTATCTCCGTTAGGCTTCATAACTTCGATAGTTTCTCCTACACTGAACTTGTTACGCTGTTCAATATGATAAAGTCCTTCTTCATTACATTCGCCTATTATTCCAAGATAAGTATATTCTCTTAAATAAGTGTTGCTGTCATATATCTGTGTATTTTCGTCAGGTTTTCCAAAGAAAAAGCCTGTTGTATACTGTCTGTAAGTACACTTTTGTATCTCTGATTTATAAAATGGGATACGACTCTTGTACAATTCTGGGTCTTTAAGGAAATCATCAATTGCAAGTCTATATGTTCTTGCCACTGTAGCTACATAAAGAGCGGTTTTCATTCTACCTTCTATCTTAAAGCTGTCAATTCCAGATGTAACCATTTCAGGAATATGTTCAATCATACACAAGTCTTTAGAGTTAAAAATATATGTTCCTCTTTCATTTTCATATACAGGCATGTACTCACCCGGTCTTGACTCCTCAACTACTGCATACTTCCATCTGCAAGGGTGTGTACAAGCTCCCCTATTCGCATCTCTGCCTGCCATAAAGCTACTTAAAAGACATCTTCCGGAGTAAGATATACACATTGCACCATGAATAAATGTTTCTATCTCCATTTCGTCTGGAATATGCTCTCTTATCTGCTTAATTTCATTCAATGAAAGTTCTCTTGCAGAAACCACTCTCTTTGCGCCTTGTTTCCACCAGAAATTATAAGTCATATAATTAGTATTATTAGCCTGTGTACTTATGTGAATATCTATCTCTGGAAGAATTTCTTTTGCTAATGTAAACATTCCCGGATCTGATATTATAAGTGCATCTGGCTTTATTTCTTTTAATTCTGTAAAATACTGTCTTGCACCCTCTAAGTCATAATTGTGTGCAAGAATATTAGCAGTTACATATACTTTAACATTTCTTTCATGCGCAAATTCAATACCAACTTTCATATCTTCCATAGAAAAGTTCTTTGCCTTTGCTCTTAATCCAAATGCTTCTCCTCCTATGTATACTGCGTCTGCTCCAAATATTACAGCAGTCTTTAACACTTCAAGACTACTTGCAGGTATAAGTAATTCTATTTCCCTTCCATTATAAATATGTCCAGCCATTTTATCTTTCCTTTCATAAAATATTACTTTAAAATCAAATCTTTTATATCAAACCACTATTACTCTACTAAATAATGTTAATCTTTTATCATTTATTAAATTATTATTTTTTAACACTTATAGCTATACCATCGCCAATAGGTACAATCGAAGTAGTAAAATACTCTGAATGGGTAAGCTCATAAATATACTCCCTCATTCTAGTATGAATAGTACGATTTCTCCTAGTTACACTATATCTTGACTCAACAATATCGCCCTCTTGCAATACATTGTCAGATATAAGCAATCCGCCCTTTGGCATAAGTCTTAATATATCAGGTAAAAAGTTAATATACTGCCCCTTAGCTGCGTCCATAAAAATAAAATCATATACGCCATCAAGTTCTGTCAATACTTTAGTTGCGTCACCCTCTATAAGTGTTATTACATCTTCTTTTCCAGCTCGCTTAAAATTATTGCGTGCTATAGGTATTCTTACATCATAATTCTCTATAGTCGTAATATGACAACCCTCTGGCATATTTTCACTCATAAGAATTGCAGAATACCCAACTGCTGTTCCAACTTCAAGTATATTGTTAGGTTGTTTTAAAACTAACATTACTTTAAGAAAATTCTTCATTTCTTTTCTTATTATTGGCACATCTTCTGCTCTTGCTTCTTTTTCAATCGTATCACAAATAGCAGAATTATTACAATCTAGCGAATTAATATAATCTACTATTCTCTCATTTACTATCAAATTATTCGTCCTCCAACGTCATATTACACAATATAAGCATCATTTGTGTAGGCTTCATTGATGTATCAAGAGTATATGTTCCTGCAACAAATTTTCCTTTGTAATCAGAAAGTTTTATTTGAAGGTAACATATAAACTCATCTTTTACAAGTCCTTTTGAATAAAGAAGCTTTGACAATTGCTTTTCAGTAATTCCATCTTTAATTGTAACTTCAACTTCTCTTGCAGATTCTTCTGTTGATACTGCTTCTTCGTAAAAGATATTATGCCCAAATGAATAAGCCTTACTTCCTGCTGTACAGACAATGATAATTCCAATAACCAATACGATTAAATTAAATGAAATATCAACTGTCATTCTAATTCTTTTATTATTCATTAAATAAACTCTCCTTACATTGAATATCCCAAGTCAAGCAGACATTTACAATCCACTTTGCAAATGACTTACCAATAGTATTAACTAAGAAAATCCATGTTAAAATCAACAATACCAACCACAAACATACATATATCTTGTATCTGTCTGCAAAGACAAATCTCTGCATCAAGATACTTTCTTACAAGAACTTGATTATTAAATTCTTCATATTCACGACTAAGGTTTTGTGTTGCCGCAAATTTATCTTCAATATTTTCATCATATTGAAGCGCAAAGTGTCTTTTTCGATACTCATCTATAACTCGCTTTAAATCAGGGTTTTTATCAATCTCTTTTTGTAACTCTTGATATTCCCTATATTCATCACTATTAAGAATTGCTTCTCCAAGTTCTTTTTTAATCTGGTCTATACCTTTCATATACTTCTCCATTCTGTTACTTGTAAAACAGATACCTATATTCTCAATCCGTTCTGATACTTGCTTAGAATAAATAGTAAACTACAAATAAATATTGCCCACGAAGCTAAGTCTTTGGTGCTTCTTGTTTCTTCCAGCCTACTAAAAAGCATTAACACAGCAAAAAGGACGTTGCATAAGCACACGCCCTTTAATCTCATAATTATAACTGGGCTTCCATGATAATTGGAAGTATTACTGGATTACGCTTAATCTTCTTCCAAAGATATTCACTTAAATCATCCTTAATTATATTCTTAATTTTACTCCAGTCTGTAATATTCTTATCCATGCAAGTCTGAACTGAATCTGAAACTATTGCTCTTGCTTCATCAAGTAATTCTTCTGCTTCTCTTACATATACAAAACCTCTTGTTACAATATCTGGACCTGCCACTAATTGTCCTGAATACTTTTCAAGAGTAAGTACCACAATAATTATACCATTTTCTGCAAGGTTTTGTCTATCTCTTAATACAATATTACCAACATCACCAACACCAAGTCCATCAACAAATATAGCTCCAGTTGTAACTCGTCCTGTAATTGCGCCCTTTTCTTCTCCTAACTCAATTACATCGCCTGATTTAGCAATAAATATATGGTCATTATCATAACCTAATGACTTTACAACTTCTTTTTGAGCTATAAGATGTCTATATTCACCATGAACTGGTATAGAATACTTAGGCTTAACAAGTGAATATATAAGCTTAATTTCTTCTTGACAAGCATGACCTGAAACGTGTGTATCCTGAAAGATAACCTTAGCTCCCTTCATACCAAGTTCATTGATAACCTTAGCAACTGACTTTTCATTACCCGGAATTGGAGTTGAAGAAAATACTACACAATCCCCCGGTTGAATTGAAACTTTTCTATGAAGTGAAGCTGCCATTCTTGAAAGTGCTGCCATAGACTCACCCTGACTTCCTGTTGTGATAAGCACAATCTGCTCAGGTGCATAATTTTTCATAGAGTCAGTATCAATAAGAACGCCATCTGGTATCTTAAGATAGTCAAGATTTTCTGCTACTTCTATAATATTGACCATGCTTCGTCCTTCAACACATACCTTACGACCATACTTTATAGCAGAATTAATAATCTGCTGTACTCTATCAACATTAGAGGCAAATGTCGCAATAATAAGACGGCTTGTCTTATTGTCATTAAATATCTTATCAAAAGTGCCTCCTACTGTCTTTTCAGACATAGTAAAACCAGGTCTTAACGCATTAGTACTGTCACACATAAGTGCTAATACACCCTTCTTTCCAAGTTCTCCAAGTCTTTGAAGGTCAATAGGTTCACCAAAGACAGGTGTATAATCAACCTTAAAGTCACCTGTATGAACTATCACACCAGCAGGTGAGAATATTGCAAGAGCTGCTGCATCTGCAATACTGTGATTAGTTCTTATAAATTCAACTCTAAAATCACCAAGATTGATAGATTGTCCATACTTTACAACTTTTCTTTTTACACTTCTTAACATATTATGTTCTTTTAGCTTAGACTCAATAAGTCCCATAGTAAGCTTTGTTGCATAAATAGGAGCATTAACCTCTTTTAATACATAAGGAATTGCACCAATGTGGTCTTCATGACCATGTGTTATAACAAATCCCTTTAACTTATCTGAATTCTCCTTAAGATATGTCACATCTGGAATTACAAGGTCAATTCCCAGCATATCTTCTTCTGGAAATGATAACCCACAGTCTATTACTACAATACTATCACCGTATTCAATAGCAGTAATATTCATTCCGATCTGTTCAAGACCACCTAATGGTATAATCTTAACAGTACCAGTATATTCTTTTTTCATAAATTCTCCATTCCTGCACAATCAAATTGCACATATTAAATTAAGATGAATTTTATTAACAAATAAGTTATTTTCTCAATATTTTTAATGCTTATTTGAGTAAATATTTACAATCCACTTTGTTATTTACCCATAACTACCTTAAAAATATAAATAATCTAATAACTATGAGAAAAAATAAAATTCTAACTGCGCAAAAAATTACACTTGCTCAGTTGTATTGCAAAAAACTTTTTTATAGTTTTAATATACAAAAACGACCTACACTATATGTTATTTGTTTATTTCTCTAAATCAATATCTTCAAGCAATTCTTCAAACACTTTGCCAACTGCTGAAAGTTCATTGTCATCTTCTACAAATTCATAAGAAGCTTCTATACTTTCCTCACTTGATGTATCTTTTAAAATATAAGCTTCTGCTTCTTCATCATCTTCACTATCTGTAACTAAAATATAATTAATTCCATTAATTCTTGTTTCTTCTAATATATAAAAATCAACAACTTCATTGTCATCTGTAACAAATTGTATCTTTTCCATAAATACTCCTAATAATAATGTGATTGTCTATGCCCAAATATGTATTCAACTGCATATTTGAGTCAATAATTTGTCATTTATGACATCTTCTTTTCGAAGAATTTCTTTTCTTGCATCTATTCTGCTTTACCAGTATTGGCAATGTAGTCAAGGTATCCTTGTAAAATAAAAACGGCTGCAATCTTATCTATAACTGCCTTCCTATTCTCTCGACGCACACCACTTTCCATTAATACTTGATTAGCTGCAACTGTAGAAAGTCTTTCGTCCCACATTACGACTTCAAGCCCTGTTCTATTCTCAAGCTTTTCAGCGAACTCCTTACAAGCTTCAGCCCTTTCCCCCAATGTATTATTCATATTCTTAGGAAGTCCTACAACTATTTTTTCAACATCATTTTCTGTAATTATCTGTTCAATTCTTGCAAGAGTCTTTCTTAACTTATTCTCTTCCTTACGAGTAATTGTCTCTACGCCCTGCGCAGTAATACCGAGGGGGTCGCTTAAAGCCACCCCCACCGTCTTTGTTCCATAATCAAGTCCTATTATTCTCATAATTATAACCCTTTTCCTTCAATAAAGTACTTAATTACTTCTTCCACCAACTCATCTCGTTCTACTTTCATAATAAGACTTCTGGCGTTATTATGACTTGTTATATATGTTGGGTCACCTGACATAATATATCCAACTATCTGATTAACTGGATTATATCCCTTCTCCTTAAGTGCAAGATATACCTGCTCTAAAATCTTTTCTACAGAAATTGTCTTTTCTGGCTGAGTTTTAAAAAATTGTGTGTTATTATCTACCATTTTTCCTCACGTCCCTTTCGTATACATTCATATAATATAATAATTTTTATAATAAAACAAGTAGTTTAATAAAAAAATTAGTTATTGTTTATAGTACCATCTTGCTATTAATAGGCATTTTATAATCATCAACCTATATTGCAAACTGTAGCAATACTATCTTAATAATCACCAATTCACAATAGATATTAAGTACTACTTGCGTATAATTCATAAGTTATTCTATCATATTATTCCATAAATGTTAATAATTTTTTCTGCAAAGTTCTCCCCACATATCTCCATCTAACTCAATCAAACCAATCCCCAATTAATAAAATTAAACTTATTCAACAATATTAGCTTAATTCCCACAAATCCTACCACCCATACTATAAATATATGCCCTATATATCCCTCAATTTATCCCCATCCCCACACAATCATAACCTTTAACAATTACAAATTATTCAACCAACCATAACTTCTAACTAACTCATTTTTAACCGACCCGTAAATTAAGAAAAAGGGAGTATGTTTTTAGGGCATATGGTAAGTGTTTAGAACATCTTAGATAAGCTATATAAAATCAGGGGAAATTGCACACGACGTGCAATTTAGGAAAAAGCGACACTACGTCGCTTTTTTTCCGACCCGTCAGTTTTAAAAAACTTTCTAGCTTATCTTAGTTGTTCTTAACACTTATCCATCAGTCCTAAAAACATACTCCCTTTTTCTCAATACAGCAACTTAATTTAATGCCCCAGAAGTATTATCCACAACACCCAAAGTTATATTAAGATTTTCATTCATAACCCTTAAAGCGTCAATAAATTCCTTTTCATTAACATTATTACTAAATTCCACAAGATATGTAAGCTCAAACATAGTTCCCATATTAGTTGTCTTAACCTTAGTAAGCTCATTTGATACAAGAAACTTATTAAACACATTGTCAAACGCATTAGTATAGTTTAGATTTTCAGGAATTGTAATTCTAAGCTGTCTTTTTCCTGCGTTCTTATCTGCAAAATTTGTTAAAGATAACACAACCATAACTAATACTATAACGACTGTAAATATAACTGCAAATGTTACATATCCAAGACCACATGACAAACCTGCTGCCATAGCTGCCATTTTCTAAGCCAACCTCATACCTTCTTGTTGTTATATTCTTATCAAATGTAACTCTAAAGTCACCATCATTTTTTTCAAAATAAGCTCTCCTGTCATAAGATAAATACACCTTAGGTACAAGCTTATAATAATTAGTAAAATAATCAATCTCTCTAAACACTTGCTTATTAAGATGTACATTATCCATATCAGGATAAATATGTCTATTAAGATAATCATATGCTTCAATTAAAGGCATTGATGTTCTTCTCTTATTTACAATTCCGTTATACTTCTTCTTAATCTCAACAAATACACTGTCATTTATATCAGGTGTTCCATAGCTTCTCACCCTTAACTTTTCCTTATATACAGGCTTTTCAATAGAAGCCCTTATAAGTCTGTCATCAATTGTGTCATAATAAATATTACATATCTGATAAAATTCCTTATCCCTGTTATACAAATCAGGAACCATATACTCACTAATTCTTTCCGTCAAAGCTTCATACTGCTCTTTTGTAAGCAAATATTTCTTTTCACACCGATTAAAAACTTCAATAGCCATACACTCATCTCCTTGCGTTTTGTTCTTTACAAGTAATATACTACCTAGATTTTGTGACCAAATTTTGTAAAAAATAAGTAAAAAATGTGTAAATCATTTGAAAAACCTATGACTCCCCTTAACAATATCAAATAAATCCCCACTCTAACCCCACAATTTTTATATTTCTAAAACCAACACCCTACGACAAGATAGCAAAAGTATATAATCAACCATATAAACACCTTTTATAGTATCAATAATTCCCATCTCTAAATCCTACAGTTTTTGTATTTTTTAGTCTATAACTTTCAGAAAAGATAGCAGGAGCATATAAGCAATAAATGCACCATTAAAAAGAACAGTAGACTATATTTGTATGACAACAGCGAACAAACCTGTTCGATGATGGCATATAAATATAGCCTACTGTCCTTTTTCTGGTGTGTGTTTGCTTATATACTCCTGCTATCTCTCACAACCTAAAATATCAAATACAAAAACCAATCACCCCTGCTTAATATTAACATCAAGCTGATTATAAGGAATACTTATACCATTTACATCAAAAACTTCTTTATACTTTTCAAGCAATGCAAATCTAGTATCCCAGTACTTATCCTGACTTACCCAAACTCTAGTTTCAAGAGTAACACAACTTTCAGCCAACTCCTTAACAATAACCCTTTCCTCTCTATCATGGAAAATATCAGGATTAGAGCTTAAAATATCGGTAAGAAGCTGTTTTGCTTTGTGTAAATCAGACTCATAACTAATTCCAATCTCAATATCAAGTCTTCGTATACCCTCAGCACCTACATTTGTAATACTAGAATTAGATAATGCCCCATTAGGCACCATAATATTCTTATTATCAATTGTAAGAAGTCTTGTATACAACATCTCAATAGCTACAACTTTACCTTCATTACTTCCAGAAATTATATAATCACCAATTGTAAATGGCTTAAATATCAAAAGAAGTATACCACCGGCAAAATTTGTAAGACTGCCTTGCAATGACATACCAACAGCAAGAGCTGCTGAACCAAATATTGTAAGTAATGACGTGGTCTGAAAGCCCAACGTATCAACTATCATAAGCACCAATACTGCATATAATACAGTTCTTAATATTGAAGCTATAAACTTTGCTACACCTACATCAAGACTACTTCGCTCAAGTGCTTTTTTATTAATCTTAAGTATTAAATTAATAACCTTTTGTCCTACTTTCCAAATAACCAAAGCAAGAATAATCTTAAATAATAAAGATACCCCCCAGTCACCAAATGAATTAAGTAGAGAAGTTAAGTGTTCTCTTGAAAAAAACTTTTCAATTTGCTCTGTAGATACATCTAAATTAGACACGTCTAACGTAGATACATCTAATAAAGTAAAATAATTCATATATAATTTTCCTATTCTTCTTTTTGTTTTAATTTAGCAAGCTTTTCAAGCTTCTTTTGCATTTCCTGCTCTATCTTAATACTTGCCTTTTGTGCAAGAAGTGCTTTTTTTTCAGCACTTTCCTTTGCCTTAACTGCTGCAAGTGCTGCTTCTTGTGCTAATTTGGCTGCTTCCTGTGCCTGTCTAGCTTCTTCCTCAGCTTTAAGCTTTAACTCCTGAGCTATATGGCTTTCTTCTTCAGCTTTTCTCTTTGCCATAGTAGCTTCATGTCGTATTTGAATTTCTTCTAATTCTATTAAAGTATAAGGTTCGTACTCAAACACAGTTATCGCAAGTGGTGGAAGTGTTATAACTATAGACTCGTCTTTTCCATTAAATTCAACTCGCTCTGACTTTACAACACCTTCGTTAATATTTCCTTGCCCACCAAAACTTATACTGTCAATGTTAAATACTTCTGTATACTTACCTGCTTTACTAACGCCAAGTCTGTATTCTTCTCTTACAACGGGTGTGAAATTAGCCACAACAAACAATTCTTTGCCTGCACTATCTCTCCTTATAAATGTCATAACAGTTTCTTCTGCCAAAGAAGTATCTACCCATTCAAAACCATCTGGTTCGTAATCGAGTTCAAAAAGAGCATCATTATTCTTGTAAAACTCATTAAGACCTTTTACAAAAGCTTCAACCTCACTAAGCTGTGACATATTAAGAAGCTTCTTTCCTGGGTGCATATACATAAAAGCATAAGCAAGACGAACATTTGCAAGTTTGTCCTCTTTTTTAGCTGATGGCATTTTATCTATGATATTTCCTTTAATTGAATTAAATTCTTCATGTGAAAGCATAAGCATATAATTTTCACTATAATTATAAAGCATACTATATGTAAGCTTGCCATACTCACCTTTTCTAAAAAGTGGGTCTTTTTCCATAAATGAAATAAAGTTATTCTTCCAACCGTAATTCCACTTATAATCAAAGCCTAGACAGCCATTTTTTACACTTCCAGTAACTTTTGGCCATGCACTTGACTCCTCGGCAACAAGAATTGTTCCTACACACTTTTTATCAAGTACAGCTCTTAATGTATGTAAAAAATCAATTGCCGCAAGATTAATATTTTCACCATAAATATTAGGTATCCACTCTCCAGGTTGTCTTCCATAGTCAAGATAAAGCATAGAAGCTACTTCATCAATTCTAAAACCATCTATGTGATATTTTTCAACCCACATAAGAACACTTGATATAAGAAATTGTCTTACTTGTGGACTTGCATAATCAAATTCAGCAGTATTAAGCTCTGGGTGCTTGTCAAGTCTTGCGTCAGCAATTTCATACACATAAGCCCCATCAAATTCACTTAATCCCGTCTTATCCTTGCCCATAAATGCAAGATTAATATCCATTAACACGCCAATTCCATTTTTATGAAATTCATTAACAATATTCATAAAATCAACAGGCTGTCCAATTCTTGATGATGGCGCAAAATATCCAATAGTTTCATAACCTGATGTATTATTATTAACATATTCGCATGGCGGCATTAATTCAACAAAATCAAAGCCAAGCTCTTTTATTTTCTTAGCATTATCCTTTGCACTTTTAACATCTTTATAATCATCTATTGAGAGTTCACATATTGACAAGGTCTTGTTTTCTCTTTTACACACTTGTGACTTATTATTAATCCATTCAACATCTTGCCATTCAAATGCAGGCTCATCACAGATTGTTGAAGTAAAATCATTATCCATATTGTAATGAAGCGAATATGGGTCTGACTTTATTAAAAGATTTCCATACTTTGTTTTAATCTCATACTTATATTCAATATCTGTGTTAAGTTCTGGTATGAATATTTCAAATATACCAGTTTCATCATCTTTTGTCATCTGGTATATTCTTCCGTCCCAACTGTTAAAATCTCCTACTACACTAACTCTCATAGCATTAGGCGCATATACAGAAAAATTAATTCCTTCTACTCCATTAATGCTTTTTTTATGTGCGCCAAGATGTTTATATACATCGTAACAACCACCTTCATTAAACTTTCTAGCAAATGTCTTTGTCAATTGTGAAGGATATTGATAAGGGTCAACATATTCATACTTATGACCTTTAATATCTTCTAATTCAAGTTTATATGAAATCATTCTTTTACCGGGTATACACACCGCAAAATATCCAGCTTCATCAACTTTTTCCATAGGATATTTAGTATTTTTTCCAGTTACAATTACATTAATCTCAACTGCGTCAGGTCTAAATACTTGAATAAGTATCCCTTGCCTACATATATGAGCCCCTAAAAGCTGTTTAGGATTATTACTTTCTGAATATACTATTCCTTCTATATCAGGCCAGTTCATCAAATTATATATTTTTTTGTCCATATATCTACCCCCTAAATCACATTCTTATGCATACCAGTTTTTAGACTTATTTAAAATTACTATCCATCCATACCTTAAAAAGTTCTGTCCAGACTGCAACTTCTGGTTGATAATGTTTTCCATCTTTTGTATCTGTTTCCTTAGTTCCAAGTCCTAAGCCATGACTTCCCTGTGGAAATAGATGTAACTCAAAATTAACACCTGCTTTTCTTAAAGCACTAGCCAAAAGCATAGAATTTTCAACAGGAACAGAACCATCTGTTACTGTATGCCATATAAATGACTTTGGAGTATCTGAATTAACACGTTTTTCAAGAGATACTACATCTAAAAGTTCATCATATCTACTCTTTATAAGATTTTCAAATGAACCACGATGAGCATATTCACCTGATGTTATTACAGGATATCCAAGCAACATTCCGTTAGGCTTAATATCTTTTGGCTGTACGCCTAGTATATCCTTTGTAAAATTCTCTAATTCCTTACTATTCCACATTGTCCCTAGACTACAAGCAACATGACCTCCTGCTGAAAAACCTGCAACTATTATTTTTTGTGGATTAATGTCCCATTCTTTTGCATGCTTTCTTACATAGTCAATAGTATATGCTGTTTCATAGAGCTGACATGGAAATTCATTTGGTGCAAGACTATATCTTAACACTACTGCATTATATCCCATATCAAGCATTTTAATTGCAACGGCTTCTCCCTCTCGTGGCGAATGATGACCATATCCTCCGCCTGGGCATATTATTATAAGTGGTCTTTCAAATTTATTTTGATAATCAGGGTACATCTCCTTAATATATGTTGTTATTGTAGCAGGCGCACCTTGATGCTTAATTCCAAACTTCTCGTAATCTAAATCAATGTTAAATTCACTATGTATCATTGTTAATACCTCACATTTACTAAAATCTATGAATAAATAATCCACTTCTTAACTTTGGTTCAAACCAAGTTGACTTTGGTGGCATTAATCTACCTGCATCTGCAACATCAAATAATTCACTTATTGAAGTTGGATACATAGAAAATGCAAGTACACAATCTTCATTACATCTCTTTTCAAGTTCATCAAGTCCTCTTATTCCACCAACAAAATCAATTCTCTTATCTGTCTTAGGGTCTTTGATTGCAAGCAATGGCTCTAAAAGATTATCTTGTAACACAGCAACGTCAAGTCCATCAACTGGGTCGTCTGAAAGAATAGCTTCTTTAGCTGTGAGTAAATACCACTTCTTGCCTAAATACATTCCAAATGTTCCCTTTTTCTCTGGCATAACCTGAACATCACTTTCAGCTATATCAAACTTTTCTGACACAACCTTCTTAAATTCTTCTTCTGAATATCCATTTAAGTCCTTTACAACTCTATTGTATGGAAGTATCATAAGCTGTTCGTCTGGAAATAGTACTGAAAGAAAATAGTTAAATTCTTCATTACCTGTGTAGTTAGGATTTTCTTGTCTTCTTTTAAGACCTACCTTTACTGCTGACGCTGCTCTGTGATGACCGTCTGCTATGTATATCGCACCAATTGTTTCAAATGCTTCTTTTATAGTATCAACTGCTCCCTTTTCTGATATTTTCCACACTTGATGACGTATTCCATCGTCTGATACAAAATCATATAGTGATTGCTTTTCTTTAGCCTTATCCACTTCTGCGTTAATCACACTATTTGCTCTATAAGCAAGGAATATCGGGCCTGTCTGCGCACTACAAGTATCAACATGAGTTATTCTGTCAAGTTCCTTATCTGCTCTTGTATTTTCATGTTTCTTAATTACATTGTTCTGGTAATCGTCTATAGAAGCACACGCAACTATACCTGTCTGTGTTCTTCCATTCATCGTAAGTTCATATATGTAATAACATCTATCTGTATCAGTGACAAATGTTCCATCTGCTATAGCACCCTCAAGCAATTCCTTCGCCTTTTGATAAACTTCTGGTGCATAAGTATCAACAGAACTGTCAAATTGAGTTTCTGCTCTATCAATTCTTAAAAATGACAATGGCTCTTTTTTTACAACTTCGCAAGCTTCTTGTCTGTTGTATACATCATAAGGCAAAGCCGCCACTCTTTCTGCTACTTTTTCATTAGGTCTTACACACTCAAATGGTCTTATAATCGCCATAATATTTCCTCCCGTATATTTAATAATTTATTAAAAATATATATTAAACTATCTAAATTAGTAAAACTTCTATTGTATAAAATAATATTTATATCCAATAATATTACTCCTGCTGTTCTTTTAATTCATCAGCTAACATACTTAATTGCTTTGCAATATCATTAACAGTTTCTGCCGCTTTACTATTTTGCTCACTTACTTCGCTCGTTCTATTTACATGAGCTGATACTTCTTCAGAAATAGCTGATATAGTAGTTGTGTTTTCAATAATCTGATTGTTTGCGTCTTCAAGTTCTTGTATAGCTTTTGTAAGTTCATTTGAATGAAGGTATACATTTTTAGAATTATCATCAATCTTTTCAAAAGAAGACTGTGCAACTGTTGTAGCTTCTTTCTGACTTGAAATCATATCAATCAGCTTCTCACTTACATCAATAACTTTCACAATAGCATCTGATACATTTTGTATAAGCTGAGTTATATCAACTGTAGCTTTCTGTGTCTGGTCTGCCATGTGAGATATTTCAGTTGCAACTACAGCAAAGCCTTTTCCTGCTTCTCCTGCTCGTGCCGCCTCAATACTCGCATTAAGTGCAAGAAGTCCTGTCTGTGATGTAATATCATTAATTATATCAATAATTGAGTTCATCTCGCCCATATATTTATTAAGCTCCGACAACTCATTATTAACTGTAACGCCAGAAGCTACTGCATTGTCAACACTTTCAACAAGTTGCTTAATATTCTTACTGCCAAAATTAATTGCCTCATGTGTATCATTAATGCTACCTGCTATAGCTTTTGCGTCATCTGATACATTTTCTATTCTTTGTTTTATATGCTCTGTCTGAAATAACTGATTTTGTATTGCCTGTGCTGTATCTGATGAACCTTGATTAATCTCATTCATATTTTGAGATGTTTCTAACATTGACTGTCTTAGCTGTGAAGCATTGTCACTTATACTATCAATATTAACAACCATATTATCAGCAATTGTTTTTGTCTTATCAAATAACTTCTCTGTAATGTTCTTTTGCTTTTCCATATTAGCAAGCTCAATATTACTATTAATGTTACTTACCATAGTTGTATATACAGAAAATACACATAATAAAATCATAATAAATAACTGTACTTCAACATGAGTGTTATTAACAGAAGTAAACAATCCCTTCTGATAGAACATAATTACTTGTATGACATTAAGTATAACAACACCTAAGTCAGTAAGTACTGAAAATCTTATATCATTATACAAAGTTACAACGATAATCATAGGAACTACTTCTGCAAATGCAAATGGATTACTTGTAGTTAAAATAATAATCGAATAAAGTATCGCAAAACATATTCCTGCAATATGCTTTATAAGAAAAGAGTCCTTATCCCTTATGTATAAAATAAGTGCTATTGTTGTAGGCACAAATGCTGCAAGTAAAATGCACATAGTTCTTATTACATAACCTGCCCCATCGTTGTAATGCTTCATTAACTCAATAATATAAGAAATTCCAAGTCCCCAACCAAGTATTATATAACATATCATAACAGGTTTATTAACTCTTGCTCTCTTTGTAATTCCTTCATACTTTTTTAATAGTGTGTCTTCTTCCATATCTTATAACCAAGCCTTTCTTTTTCTAGTTCGTATGTGTTGCAATATTATTTACTTAGCTTTCCAACAATTAATCTTAATACCCCTTATAAAGTACTAAATTTATATAAAAATAGTTACACATATCTCTTATTATTAACTTATATTAGATTAATTATAGGTGAAGTTTTGTTATTTAATTATGCAAAAAATTTTTACTTAACTGTATCTATTATATCTCATTTTTTGACATTAGTAAATGTAATATCAAAAATAATCCCCCACTTATTACTAACAGCAATAAAAGTAGGGGATTTTTAATATTTATTTTAATTATTACAATAGTGGGAAGTAATATAGTTACTG
>URYE01000068.1 GCA_900551945.1 uncultured Eubacterium sp.
ATACCATAAGAAATATATTTATGGGCTTTTTTATTTGTCGAACTCACGTTATTTACTATCTTTCCGTCACTTTATTTTTTTCACTGGTAAAATCATGCTTTTACTATATTAAAAAGGCGTAAAATCTTTATATTAGACTTTACACCTTTAAATTTGTTATTAATTAATAGAATAATTTTGAATTTTATCTATTCTTCATCTTCAATTTCTTCATTATATTCTAATGTTAATATATCACATACATCAGAAATATTTTCTTTTAAAAAATCAGCTAATATTCCTTGTTCTATAGCAATATTTACAGCTTTTTCTATTTCATTTTTTACATCTTTATCCTGTTTTCTACAATCTTCTACTATTTGTATAAAATGACTATATTTCTCTAATGTATCTTTTCTTCTTACTACTTTATTTTGTGACGAATAGCGTATATCTATGACCTTTACTTGTACTTTAATTCCTGTAAATGCGTTCGGTAAACTCATCTCTAATTCTGTTACTTTTTTACCATTCTGTTTTAAATCTTCTTTTCCATTATATAAAACGACAAATTTGGGACTAGGTATTTTTACTAATTCCGTCTTATATGTATCTTCGATATCAACAATTTTTTCATACACTTTTGCAATATATACAAAAAACATTAATGGAAGATTTTCATTAATTTCATATTTATACTCTAATATTATTACAACTTTACCATCCATTGTAAATGTGACATCACTTTTTCTTGCTGTACATAAAGTATCATCTATATTAACTATATTTATTAATGTATCATCTTTATAATCTATATCATATATATCATTATATAACTGTAATGCTTCTTTTTTATTATTAAATAATACTCTAAAGATTGTGTCTTTATATTTCTTATTATTTATTTTTTCATTGTTCATTCTCTTTCTCCTTTTTTATATATTATTATATTTTTATACATCACATCTTATGTTGTTGTTTAACGAGCAGTTAATAAATATTCCGAATCACTTAATTTAGTTTCAATACATCTCATGTTGAAGTTTAACCAACGTTTTTAAGCCATTTTTTTAAAAATTAACTTTCTTTCCATGCCCATATTTTACACTATTTCCCCAAAAATTACCACCCATTTTTATTATTTTTCTAATTATCTTAAAATTCTCTCAAACCCGCTTATTTACTGCCTTTATGACACTTTATGTATTTTTTATCTGGTAAATTTTCTTGACATTTCCCCCAAATAAAATTATAGTTTAACCATAAATATTTTATAAAAAGGTTGGAGATACAAATGAATATTTTTTTCACTCAAACCACAGATGATTATGGAAGTAGTGCTTTAGGACTTACTACCGCTGGCTTTATTGGTATTGTTGCTATAATAATTATAGCTGCTGTAATTGGACTAATCTTTGCTAAGAACCGTAAAAAAACTGTGCGTTTCTCAACTACTCAACTAATAGTTTCAGCAATGGCAATAGCTCTTGCAAGTGTAACTTCCATGATACACCTTTTCAATATGCCAATGGGTGGCTCAATAACTCTTTGCAGTATGTTTTTTATCTCATTAATTGGATATTGGTATGGTGCTCCTGCCGGTATTATGACAGGTGTAGCTTATGGACTTTTACAATTTATCATTAATCCTATATTTTACACTATTCCACAAATGCTTACAGATTATCCTCTCGCCTTTGGTGCGCTCGGAGTATCGGGCTTTTTTGCAAGCAAGAAAAATGGTATGACAATCGGATACACATTTAGTGTAATTGGTAGATACATATTTGCATTTATTTCGGGTTGGATATTCTTTGGAGAATACGCCGCAGACTACAACATGGGTGCAGTCGCTTATTCTCTTGTTTATAATGGACTCTACCTTATTCCAGAAGCCATTATAACAATAATAATAATCAATCTCCCACCAGTAAAAAATGCTCTAAAAACAATAGGAAATTCTATATACAAATAGTATTAAAACTAAACAAACATTTTAATATTCACTCACAACATAAAAACACAAAACAAAAATGGACTGTTGTACATCAAATCTATACAACAGTCCATTTAAAATTATATATTAAAACGAGAATATCGCTGTAAATACACCAGCACTTACTGTTCCCATTATTATACCTGCAAGAAGCACTCCTAAAAGTACAGCTACAACACTTTTCTTAAAGCCAATGTCAAGGAAACTAGCTGCAAGTGTTCCTGTCCATGCTCCTGTTCCCGGAATTGGAATACCTACAAATAATAAAAGTGCAACAAATATTCCTCTGCCTGCCTTTTCCTTAAGCTTCTCTCCACCTTTGTGTCCCTTTTCAATGCAGAAAGTAAAAAACTTACCTATGTACTTCTTATCCTTTCCCCATTCAAGAACCTTTCTTGCGAAAAGATAAATAATAGGTACTGGAAGCATATTTCCTATAACACATACAATATAAGAAGTTATAAGTGGCATTTGCCAACCCTGTGAAAATATAATTGCTCCTCTTAACTCAATCAAAGGTACCATTGATATTAAAAATATCGTAATATAATGTTGTAACATTTAACTCCTCCAAAATTTTTTTATAAACTAAAAATACACTCTGCAAGTTTCTTTTATTTTAGCGACAGTCGCCAAGCTTTTTATCATATTTACTTTGGCTCTTTGCTCGCATAAATAAACAGTCAGTTCATAATACTATACATAATATTAATAGTCAAGCAAATATTCCTATATTAAATATAAATTTATATTTTATACTGTCTAAAAAAATTAAGTGCTTAGAATATTTACAATCCAATTCGTTACTTAACATATTCAATTTATACAAAGTTCTTGCACTTTTCCTTATACAAACAAATTACAAAATTATTATAAAAAGTTGATAATATCTTAACAAGCATAAATATTCTAAACTTAAAAATCAAATAACGACAACTGATTACTCTGTGCCATTCCATTTAAAAGCCCAATATCAGTCAACTTATCAATAACTGTCTGACCAACCTTAGCTCTTTGCCTTAAGTCATCTTTAGATAAGAACTTGCCATTTGATGCTGCTATTTCTATTGACTCTCCTGCGACTTCACCAACTTTATCAATGACTTTAAAAGAAGGCATAATCTTACCATCAATTACTTGAAATGACCTTGCCTTAGCTTTGTAAATATCAATTGGCGTAAAGTCAAAACCTCTTGCATACATTTCTTCAACAATTCTCATATCCTTAAGTTCGTCTTCTTCTGTATTAGACAACTTACCAGTTGGTGACTCTGCCCTATAATCATTAATAAAATATTTAAGTTTATCCTGCCCCATTGCCATCTTTTCGTAATCGAAAGCATTTGCTCTGATACTAAAATATGCACAGTAGTACGCAAGCGGATAAAACACCTTACAGTATGCAACACGCCAAGCCATCATAACATACGCCGCCGCATGAGCCTTTGGGAACATATATTTAATCTTTTTACAAGACCAAATATACCAGTCTGGCACGCCATGCTCTTTCATTACCTGTTCATTTTCCTCCGTAAGCCCTTTACCCTTTCTTACCTTTTCCATAATTGTAAATGCAAGCTCACTGTCTAACCCTTTTTGAATAAGATAAATCATAATGTCATCTCGTGTACAAATTGCTGTTGAAATAGTTGCTTGCCCCGTTCTTAACAATTCCTGTGCATTACCCAGCCATACGTCTGTACCATGTGAAAGTCCTGCGATACGAACTAAGTCAGAAAAATATTTGGGCTGAGTATCAATAAGCATTTGCATAGCAAAATCTGTACCAAATTCTGGTATTCCTAATGCGCCGAGCTTACAACCACCAATAGCTTCTGGTGTAATTCCAAGTGCTGATGTGTCTTTAAAAAGTGACATAACTTCTTTTGAGTCAAGTGGAATTTCAAGTGGGTCGATACCTGTTAAATCTTGTAACATTCTAATCATTGTAGGGTCAAGATGTCCTAAAATATCAAGCTTTAACAAGTTGTGGTCAATACTGTGGTAATCAAAGTGCGTAGTTATTATAGGCGTACTCATATCATTTGCAGGGTGCTGCACTGGCGTAAATGTGTGGATTTCATCGCCAATAGGCAATACAACGATACCACCTGGGTGCTGTCCTGTTGTTCTTCTTATATCAACACAACCTTCTGCTATTCTTTCTATTTCATGTCTTCTCTTAACAATAGGCTTGCCAAGTTTTTCGCTCTGCTCTTGAAAATACTTGTATACAAAGCCTTGTGCTGTCTTTTCTGCTACCGTACCAATTGTTCCGGCTTTAAACGTCTGTCCTTTTCCAAATATTACTTCTGTATAAGCATGTGCTTTACTTTGGTACTCATTGGAAAAGTTAAGGTCAATATCTGGCTCTTTATTTCCCTTAAAACCTAAGAAGGTTTCAAATGGAATATCAAAGCCCATTTTATTTAATTTATGACCACATTTTGGGCAAATCTTATCGGGCATATCACAACCTGCACCACCTGCAAATTGTTTAACTTCATCAGAATAAAAATCATTGTAATAACATTTTGGACACAGGTAATGTGGACTTAATGGATTAACTTCTGTAATACCCGCCATCGTTGCGGCAAAGGAAGAACCAACCGAACCTCTTGAACCTACAAGATAACCGTCATCATTAGACTTCCAAACTAGCTTTTGCGCAATAATATACATAACTGAGTAACCATTTGAAATAATAGAATTAAGTTCTCTTTCAAGACGTTCAGTTACTATTTCTGGAAGCTCTGGCCCATATAGCTCATGTGCTTTATCGTGACAGATTTTTCTTAACATTTGGTCAGAATTTTCAATGACAGGTGGTCTTTTATCTGGTCTTACCGGGTCGATATCTTCACACATATTCATAATTTTATTAGTGTTAGTTACAACTATCTCAAATGCCTTATCTGCCCCAAGATAGTCAAATTCTTGAAGCATTTCTTCTGTCGTATGAAGATAAAGCGGCGGTTGCTTATCTGCGTCATCAAAGCCTTTTCCTGCCATAATAATTCTTCTGTATATCTCGTCTTCTGGATTTAGAAAATGTACATCACACGTTGCAACTACGGGCTTGTGAAACTTTGCCCCCAATGCTACAACTCTCCTGTTCAAATCTCTTAAATCTTCTTCATCTTTAACATAGCAATCTTCTTTTTCTATCATAAAGTGGTTATTGCCAATTGGCTGTACTTCAAGATAGTCATAAAAGTTGACAATTCGTGCTATTTCTGCGCCACTTCTACCATTTACCATTGCACGAAATAACTCACCAGCTTCGCAAGCACTACCTATTATAAGCCCCTCACGATATTTATTAACCATACTCTTTGGTATCTTAGGAAATCTATTAAAATACTTAAGATGTGACATTGAGATAAGTCTGTACAAGTTAATACGTCCCATCTCGCTTGAAGCAAGTATAATACAGTGATACTGATGAAGTTTTTTAATTGCATTGTCGTCAAGCTTACCTTCTTCATTAAGTTTATCAAGTGTAAATATATCTCTTTTTGCTAAAATATCTATAAGCTTTATAAATATATCTGCTGTCGCTTGTGCATCATCAACGGCTCTGTGATGATTTTCCAAAGATACATTAAGGTGCTTTGCAAGTGTATCTAACTTGTAATTACTAAGGTGTGGTACTGCAAATTGTCCTAAAAGCACTGTATCTATGTAGGTAAATTCTGTTTCTATTCCCATTTTTTCAGCTTTATTAATTATAAAACTTGTGTCAAATTCTGCATTATGCGCAACAAGTACTGCATCTTTACAAAACTCTAAAAATTTCGGTAATATTTCTTCTATCACTGGTGCGTCAATTACCATAGAGTCATTTATACCCGTTAAATTCTCTATTTTAAATGATATTGGCACTTTAGGGTTGACAAATGTTGAAAACTTATCCACAATTTCCCCATTCTTTATTTTTACTGCGCCAATCTCAATTATCTGGTCAACGTCTGCTGAAAATCCCGTAGTTTCCAAATCAAATACAACAAATTCATCTTTGAAGTTCTGTCCTTTAGGATTAGTTACTATTTTTTTAGTATCATCAACAAGATATGCCTCAACACCATATATTATCTTAAAATCTAGCTTTTCGCCTTTCTTTTTATATTGCCCTTTAATATCACTTATTGCATGGTATGCTTCTGTAAATGCCTGCACAACACCGTGGTCTGTTATTGCAATCGCTTTATGTCCCCAACGTATAGCCTGTTTTATAATATCCTTTGCATATGATACACCGTCCATATCACTCATTTTTGTATGACAGTGAAGCTCAACTCTTTTATTTAACGCAAGGTCATTTCTTACAACTCTTGTATCTGAACCCTTTCTTATTCCAACAACATTTGCTATTGCAATCTCTTGGTCATATCTATCTAATGAAGCAAGTCCTTTGACTTTTACGAAATTTCCCTTTTTTATAAACTCCTTCATTTCTGAAAGTTGCTCGTTTCTTACAAACATTTTTACAGTAATAGTATCTGTAAAATCTGTAATATCGAACATTAAAATTGTTTTTTCATTTCGTATCTCTTTTTCTTCAATTCTTCTTATCATACCAGAAATAACAACTTCTCCTATTGCTGAGTCAATAGTTTCTATTGCTATTGGTTCTTCGTCAAAATCTCTGCCATAAAGCACATCATTGTTATTTGATTTTTTAAAGTGTGAATTATCTTTTGAATATTTTTGATTAGAAAACTTATTATTTGAGTTAGAATTAGAAAAAGTACTTGATTTTGGCGAATTACTAACACTACTTTTATCCGCTTTATTCTTTGTACTACCTTTTTTATTACTCTTAGCTTCCGTTATTACAGAAGATGTATCTTCACTCCCTCCTGCCATAGCTGCTCTCATTGTGTTTTCTATTTGCTTTATACGAAGATTAAGCTTGTGTTCATTCTCTTTTTCATAGTGACTTTCGGTCTTTTCTTTATATCTGTAAATAACATCTATATCAAAACCAAATCTATTTAAAAATACTTGCTTAAAATACTTTTGCAAAGAAGTCGCATAAGTCTGCGCTAAAAAGCTATCTTCTAATGTAATTACAAGACAATCCTCTTTTTCAAATTCAAGTGATGAATTTTTAAGCAAATTGTATTCTAATGTCCAATACTTCTCAAGTTCAAACTGTATACTATCGTAATAAGCCTCCATTACAGTAATTGGAGTATATTGCTTTGATAGATTGTAACGGTCTATTATCCTTACGTCCATATTTTTCATTCTGAAAATTTGTTTTTTTAAAGCATCTTCTACTTTATAAATAAACTGTTTATTAATAAGTTTGTCACTAATAAGATAAACACGCGCCAAAGAATTCGTTGAAGTCTTTGAAACGCGTGTTACCTCTGTATTAGTAAAATAAACAGCCAAATCTTCAGGAAGTCTTAATGTTTGAAATACATCAAAAAATTTTTGCATTCAATTACCTCTTAATCCTATATGACTTTTATTTATTTTCCCCAGTTATCAAGTTCATATTTTAATGTTGACAATAAATCTTGCTCTGGTACTTTTTTAATTATTTCTCCATGCTTAATAAGCACTCCACAGCCATCTCCGCCTGCTATTCCTAAGTCGGCTTCTTTAGCTTCGCCTGGGCCATTAACAACACAGCCCATTACGGCAAGTTTAATATCAAGGTCATACTGTGAAACCATTTCCTCAACCTTAGAAGCGAGTCCTATAAGGTCAATTCTTGTACGTCCACAAGTAGGGCAAGATACAACCTCAATACCACCTTTTCTTAACCCAAGTGTTTTTAAAATAATCTTAGCCGCCTCGATTTCTTTAACTGGATTGTCTGTAAGTGATACTCTTATTGTATCACCTATTCCCTCACTTAAAATAAGCCCAAGTCCAATTGATGACTTAATACTTCCAGAAAATGCTGTGCCTGACTCTGTAATACCGACATGAAGCGGATAGTTAAGCTTTTCTGCTATAAGCTTATGTGCTTTAACACACATAAGTACATCGGAGGATTTAATACTTACTACAAGATTGTCATAACCTAAATCTTCAATAATTCTAACCTTGTCAATAGCACTTTCGACAATACCTTCTGCCGTAACGCCATGATACTTTTCAACAAGCTCCTTTTCAAGTGAACCACTATTTACACCGACTCTGATTGGAATATTTCTTTCTTTTGCAACATCAACTACTGCTTTAATCTTTTCAGTACTTCCAATGTTACCCGGATTAATTCTAATCTTATCAGCACCATTTTCCATAGCCGCAATAGCCATTCTATAGTCAAAATGTATATCAGCCACAAGTGGAATGTGAATTTGCTTCTTAATCTCTTTAATAGAATTAGCTGCTTCAATAGTAGGCACTGTACATCTTATAATATCACACCCAGCCTTTTCAAGCTCCAAAATCTGCTTTACAGTACTTTCAGTATCTTCTGTATGTGTATTAGTCATAGACTGTATAAGAATAGGACTCCCCCCACCAATAACCTTATCACCAATCTTAACCTTCTTAGTATTCTCTCTAAAACTCATCACAACACCCCGTTTCTTTTTAGTATCTTAAAATAATCCAGTAATATCTTTAAACAACACATAAACCATCAGCACCATAAGTAACACCATGCCCACAAAATGCACCATGCCCTCATGTTCCTTTTTAACAGGCTTACCTCTTACTGCTTCTATAAGTAAAAACAATAATCTACCACCGTCAAGTGCTGGTATTGGCACAAGGTTCATAACACCTAAGTTAGCCGATATCATCATAGCAAAGTTAATAAGATTAAGTATAACATAATAAGTTCCATCAACCTTACTTTCTTCCATAACCGAAGAAATAGTGCTTACAGTTCCAACAGGTCCCATAAGGTCATTAACACTAGTCTGACCTGTAAACATCATTCCAAGACTCTTTATTACAGCCTTAATTACATAAGTAACTTCATGGAAAGAATACTTTACAACACCTAATGTAGAAGTCTTTTGTCTTATTCCATAGCTTACAAAACCTGTATTATATGCTTCTGACTCTACAAGCTCTGGTGTAACATTAAGAGTAAGCTCTTCACCATTTCTTACTACGACTACACTTACTGTACTATCTTTAGTCTCTGATATTATCTCAGATAACTGATTGCCATTTTCAAGTTCAGTTCCATTGACAGACTTTATTATATCTTTACTTTTTATACCACCTTTTTCTGCTGGTGAACCGACATTAACAGAATTAACAACTCTATCTGTTGTAATAGTAATTCCAAACTTATATGCCTTAGAATTACTATACTCAGGTGTAAGTGTTGTAATATACTGCTTACCATCACGTTCATAAGTTATATCCATAACATTTGACGCATGATAACTTCTATAAAATGAATACTCTCTTGCAAATGTTATCTTTTCACCATTAACTTTTGTAATTCTATCACCCACTTGAAGCCCTGCCTGCGTTGCTGGCGAATTATCCGAAATCTTATCTACTGTACAAGGGTCATATCCTGTTGAACCAACAACTATTAAAGCAAGCACAAAGGCAAGAAGAAAGTTAAAAAATGGGCCTGCAACAATAATAGCTATTCTTGACCAAACAGACTTATTAGCAAACGACTTTGACTCATCATATCCTTGCTTTAACAACATCTCTCGCTCAGATATATCAGCTCTATCATTATTATCTTTCTCATCTTCACTTTCGTCATCATCTTCACTTCTATCTAGCGGGTCATCCATAAAATCTTGACCAAGCATTACACAAGCCCCCCCAAATGGAAGAAGTCTTAAAGAATATTCTGTCTTTCCCTTTTTAAAACTTATAATCTTAGGTCCAAAGCCTATAAAAAACTCTGTTACTTCAACACCATTTGCCTTAGCAATAATAAAATGACCAAACTCATGTATAATTACAATTATACTAAGCATTAAAATGGCTGCAATAATATTTAAAACCAATTTACCACCTGCTTTCGATTAATTCATATGCACTATGCTCTGTCTGTAATATCTGCTCTACACTAGGATTTTCAATAAACTTTGTTTCTTCCATTGCATATTGTATTATCTCTGGTATATCAAGATATTTAATCTTTCTGTTTAAGAATTTATCTACTGCAAGTTCATTTGCCGCATTAAATGCAGTTGGTATATTGCCACCTAGTTGTGCTGCCTGATATGCCAACTTTAACGCCTTAAATGTTTCAAAATCAGGTTCTTCAAAAGTAATCTGTTTAAGCTTAAAGAAATCAACTCTTTCTGTATTAAGTGGTCTTCTGTGTGGATAATAAAGCGCATATTGTATAGGAAGACGCATATCAGGACTTCCAAGCTGTGCCATAATTCCACCATCAACAAATTCCACCATAGAATGAATAATACTCTGTGGCTGTATAACAACTTGCACATCTTTAGCTGGTACATTAAAAAGCCACTGTGCCTCCATAACTTCAAGCCCTTTATTAGCCATAGTTGACGAGTCAATTGTAATCTTTCTGCCCATTGACCAGTTAGGGTGTTTTAATGCGTCTTCAAGTGTAACATTTTCAAGGTCACTTCTTTTCTTTCCTCTAAAAGGTCCACCCGATGCGGTAAGAAGAATTTTACTTACTTCTTTGTGATATTCGCCATTAAGTGACTGGAAAATAGCCGAATGTTCACTATCAACGGGATAAATATTAACGCCACATTCCTTTGCAAGCTTCATAATAATATGTCCTGCTGTAACAAGAGTTTCCTTATTAGCAAGCGCAATATCCTTATGTGCTTTAATTGCCTCTATAGTTGGAATTATACCCATCATTCCAACTACAGCAGTAAGTACTATGTCAGCTTCTTTTATTGTAGCTACTTCAACAAGTCCCTCTTGACCATAAACCACCTTAATGTCCATATCAGCAAGCATAACTTTTAATTCCTGCGCAAGCTCTTGTGTACTCACACATACAAGCTGGGGCTTAAATTCTCTTACTTGCTTTTCAAGTTCATGTATCCTTGTTCCTGCTGCCATTGCAACAACATTAATATCCTTATTTCTTCTTATTACATCAAGGGTTTGTGTTCCGATTGAACCAGTTGAACCTAATAACGATATATTTTTCATGTCAATCCTCATTTCTATACAACTTTTATAAGTTTTGTTGTTTAATTGATATGACAACTTCAATCATTAATTAAAGACGATTTAAGATAAATACTGCCCAAAATACCGCTGGTGCTGTAAATATTACACTGTCATATCTGTCAAGTATTCCGCCATGACCTGGAATTAACTTTCCATAGTCTTTTATATTGTGATTACGTTTAATAGCTGACGCTGTCAAATCACCTATTATAGCAAGTATTGCACCTACAAAGCTTGCTATTGCAAATATAAGTACAGGGTGTATAAAATTTTCTGTAATACGACCACTTACTATATATCCCAATATAGCTCCCAATAGAGTAGACCCTGCAATTCCACCAATTGCACCCTCTATTGACTTTTTAGGCGACAATATTGGTGCCATCTTGTGCTTTCCTAAGAATACACCAGTAAAATATGCGCAAGTATCATTGCCCCAAGAAGCAATAAATACAAGCCATACTATATATATTCCATCTTCAAGAATACGAACTTTATAAATATACGAAAGCATTACTGCCACATAGAAAAGCCCTAAAAACATCAATGTAACTTGTTCTATTGTATACTTTGGAAATGTAAACACATATACAGACATAATTGCCATTAATACAACTACAAATACAAAAATATCATACTTTTCATATCCTGTTATAATACATAAGTAATAAAGGATTGCTCCTAAATATCCCACAAATGCCATAGGACTTTTTTGCATATTAATAACTTTATATAATTCATACATACCAATAAGTGAAACACCTAGACACAAAAGATATAGATATAACCCACCGTAAAACGATGAAGATATCATTATTATTGCCAAAACTATTCCACTTAAAATTCTAGTCTTCACACTTTATTCCTCCTTGACACCACCAAATCTTCTCTCTCGTTTATTATATTTTTCAAATGCTTTAATTAATTCCTCTTTATTAAAATCTGGCCAATGTACATCTGTAAAATAAAATTCAGTGTACGCAAGCTGCCATGGAAGATAATTAGATAGTCGTTGCTCTCCACTTGTTCTTATCAGTAAATCTGGGTCAGGCAATTCCCAAGTATCAAGATTAGCTGATATAAGCTGTTCTGTGATATCACTAGCTTGTAGTTTCCCTTCACTAACTTGAGTTGCAAGCTTTCTTACAGCTCTTGTAATCTCATCTCTTCCACCATAATTAATTGCAATTGTAAAATTAAGTCCTGTGTTATTTTTTGTCTTTTCTTCAAGATTTTCAATGCTTGCAATAATATCATCACTAAGTTCTTCTCTTCTTCCAATAACACGACATCTTACATTGTTATCCATAGACTTTTTAACACAACCTTTAAGATATGACCTTAATATTGTCATAAGTGTTGATACTTCACCTTGTGACCTTTTCCAGTTTTCGGTAGAAAAAGCATATACTGTAAAATACTTAACACCCAAATCATCAACAACTGATAACATATCTTCAACCACTTGACTTCCCACCTTATGCCCATAAGTTCTAGGCATATGACGTTGTTTTGCCCATCTTCCATTTCCATCGAGAATAACAGCTACATGCTGTGGTATTTTAAGTCCAAGTTCCTCATTAATATTATCCATAACAATCCTCTCTTTTTAATTTTCATTCCCCATAATAATATAATCAACACAAAAATCCGTAGAAATATAGCTTCCTACGGATTAATAATAATTATTATACTGTAAGTATTTCCTTAGTCTTATTTTCTACTGCCTTGTCTATTAATGCTGTATACTTATCAGTAAGCTTTTGAATATCATCTTCTGTTCCCTTAAGTTCATCATCAGATATTTCACCAGCTTTATTCTGCTTCTTAAATGCGTCATTAGCATCACGTCTTACATTTCTTACAGCAACCTTAGCATTGTCGCCTTTCTTCTTAACGTCTTTTGCAAGCTCCTTACGTCTGTCTTCTGTAAGCTCTGGAAATACAAGTCTTATAACTTTACCATCATTATTAGGAGTAAGTCCTAAATCTGAAACAAGAATAGCTTTTTCAATTTCTTTGATAAGACTGCTTTCCCAAGGCTGAATTTGTAACATTCTAGCTTCTGGAACTGAAATGTTAGCAACCTGTTGTAAAGATGTTGGTGTTCCATAATAATCAACCTTAATCTTATCAAGAATATGTGGGTTAGCTCGTCCTGCTCTAATTGTTGTATATTCTTCTTCTAATGCTTCTATTGTCTTAACCATCTTGTCTTCGTATACTTTAATATCGCTCATTTTAATAATCTCCTCTTTGTTTTAAATATCCAAGCTTTGTGTTGAAATATCTTTTTACTTAATATAACTTAATATTTTTAAGATATATTCTTTATGTCTATATTATCAGATTATATATCAGTTAGTCAAACTTAATCTACTGTTACAACTGTTCCATTGAACTTTCCTGTCATTGCATTAAGAATACTGTTCTTTTCTTCAAGACCAAATACCATTAATGGCATTTTATTTTCCATACACATTACTGACGCTGTCATATCAATAACACCAAGCTTCTTATCTACAACTTCTTGAATTGATATCTCATCATATTTCTTAGCATCTTTATTAACTGCTGGGTCACTGTCGTAAATTCCATCAATTGACTTAGCAAGAAGAATTGCGTCTGCGTCCATCTCAATTGCTCTAAGCACAATACCTGTATCTGTTGAGAAATATGGGTGTCCTGTACCGCCTGCAAAGAATACTACCATTCCCTTTGAGAAATACTTATTAGCTCTATCTTTTGAGAACAACTTTGTCATGCTTCCACATTCAAATGGTGTAAGTATATTAGTCATTATTCCTTCTGAACGGAATATTTCTGATACATAAATGCAGTTCATAATAGTTGCAAGCATACCAATCTGGTCAGCTTTTGGTCTATCTATATTGTCATTAGAACGACCTCTCCAATAGTTACCACCACCAATAACTACACCTACATCTATTCCTTTTTCAATAATCTGCTTTACTTGTCTTGCAATATCAGCAATAAGCTCATCATCATATCCTGATTTATTCTTACCTGCAAGTGCTTCTCCACTAAGTTTAAGTATTACTCTTTTAATCTCTTTCATCTTTCTACCTCTGTATCTTAATAAAATTAAATATTAAATATTGCTTCCATATCTACATCAGAATAGCATTGTGTACATCTTCCATCAATTGTAGCACCATTATTAATCTGAACTGTCTTAGACTTTATATCACCAGATACAATTGCTGTTGAGTCAATAATTACAGGTCCTCTTACGTCTATATCACCTTTAATAGCTCCTGCAATTACTGCTGAAGTTCCATTAATATTACCAACAATTACTGTATTTTGTCCTATCTTTACTGCTCCTCTTGCTAAAATATCTCCTTCAATCTTAGCATCGTTGGCAAATACTTCACCCGCATTAGAATTGCCTTTTACTGTTCCACCAACAGTAAGCTTTCCACGACATCTAACATCTCCTATAACTGTTCCAAATATATCAATAGAACCTAATCCGTCAAAATTACCTTCTACTTTAAGTCCTGCTGTGATAACTGCTGTTTCATCAACTGGTGTTACTCCATCGTCATCATCATCTGAGTCTTCATTATCTTCTTCTTCGTCGTCAATATCTTCTACTGCTTCTTCACTATCATCATAATCTTGTGAAGCGACATCTTTAGTTTTACCTTCTAAAATAGCAGAAACATTGTCTATATCGTCATCTAAGGTATTAACCATCTCATTATCATCAGCAGTATTTCCATCTATTCCATTGGCTGCCTCTGACAAGTCATCTTTAAAGTCCTTAAAAAAACCCATCTTTAACTTTCCTCCATATATGTACACATTTATTTAAGTATATCACATAAAATGTTACAAGAGAAGTTTTTTGTCAACTTTTTTATTAACTTTTTATATTAGGTTCTAAACTTTACTTGGGGGTAAAGTTTAGAGCCTATTTATTTTTTTCAAAAAAGAATAGGCATAAACACTCCCATACGATATAATTAAATCACCA
>URYE01000069.1 GCA_900551945.1 uncultured Eubacterium sp.
ATAAGGGGACAATTCTAAAAAGACCTTACAATACGCCTTCCTAAAATTGTCCCCTTTGACAAACGCTTTAATTTGTTATTAATATACACCATCATTTTAATTTTAGCAAGTATTTTTTTTAATTTTTTTAATTTTTATACACTAATACTTATGTTATTTAACTTTATGTTTTTTATGCAAATCTAACAGATTTTTCTAACACAAAATACGAAAACTTAAAAACAACTTGTATTTTATTAATTATTCTGATAAAGTTTTAATGTAATATTTTTAGTATTATAAAAATCAATTAATATAATAAAGGAGAAAAGCATGTCTGATAATTTAGAATATTCAACAGTTACTTTATCACTTGACGGAGATATTGAATGTGAATGTGCAATCATAAGAATATTTCCAGCGGGTGATAACACATATATAGCATTACTTCCTATAGAAGATGAAGAAAATGACGAAGTATACCTTTACCGCTTCACACAACAAGACAATGAAGAACCACTTCTTGAAAACATAGAAACAGATGAAGAATACGAAATTGTATCTAAAGCATTTGAAGAAGAACTAGAAGCAATGGAAATGGAAGCTATCTACGACGAAAGCGACCTATAACCCATTTCCCACCCACATCTTAAACAAGTCACCATACTATCACTTCTATTGTACAAAGCAATAATAAGTCATAGTATGGTGGCTTATTTACATCCCCAAAACTCCACCACTCCATATAAATAAAAATGTATCGGTAGCAAAAAACAGGTAGGGTGTTTTTTGCGTACCAATATGTTATTCCAATTTATTAATTTCAATAAAATTTTTATTTAACTCCCCTATAAATCTTGAAATCTCCATCTTTTTATCATACCTTTTATTAACACAACACAAATAAAGCTTCACCTTTGCCCTTGTCATTGCCACATAAAGCAATCTCCTTTCTTCCTCTATTTCACTCTCAAGCACCGCTCTTTTATAAGGAATTACATTCTCATTAACATCAAGCACAAACACAACTTTATACTCAAGTCCCTTAGATGCGTGCATTGTACATATTGTAACTTCATCTTTAATTTCCATATTATTGTCACTATTATCGTTACCATTTTCACTAAGTTTTCTTGTATATTTCTCTATATAATCAAACCACATATCCCAACTTTTAACTGCTTTTACAGAGTCCGTTATTTCTTCAATTATTCGTTCAAGTTCTTCATAATCAGCATTATACTCTACTGCATATTCTTTTAAATAATTGTCATATCCTATTCCTTTTCTTATATAATTAATTACTGCAAATGGTGTCATATTTGATATAAGCTTAATATCATATACAAAATTATCTATTATATCCTGCATATATAATTTATCTGCATAAAAACGTCTAACACAAGAAATATCAACTGGTTGACTGCTAAATGCCATTCTATTTAAGTATCGCAATGGCTTGTTTATTATTCTAATATAATCGCTCCTATCTCGACTCCCAAGTGATATTTTAATATAAGCAATAATATCCTTTGCAATCCAATGCTCAAATACATTTAAAAGTTTTTCTTTTATTGCAAATGGAATACATTCTTTTACAAGTCTTTGTACAATAAGCCCTGCCCCACTATTTGTCCTAACTAATATACATATATCAGAATACTTAATATCTTCCTTGCTTTCTATAAGCTGTTTAATCTGATTTACTACATAATCACTTTCTATACCAGTATTTTCACATATATTTATGTACACCTTATCTCCTATAGGATTAATAGTATTTATATCTTTGTACAATCTCTCCTTATTAATATCAATTAATGACTTTGCTGCATTTACAATATTAGATGTAGAACGATAATTCGTATTCATATCTATTCTTTTTAAGTCTTTATAAATGTTTTGAAAACCCATCATAATCTGCGGTCTTGCTCCACGAAAGCCGTATATACTCTGGTCATCATCACCTACAATAAAAATATTTCTATACTTAGCTGCAAGCTGTCTTACTACATCAAATTGAATATCTGATATATCCTGAAATTCATCAATAAGAATAAACTCATACTTATTTTGCCATGCTTCAAGCACATCTTTTCTTTTGTCAAATAATTCATAACAATACCCCATCATATCATCAAAATCAATAAGCCTTTTTCTTGCCATCATTTGATTGTATTTATTAAAAATATCTTCAAATACCTTAGGTGGACAATTAACAGAAGTGTATTCCTTTATTCTTTGCCCTTTAACAAAGCTGATTTCGGATAATATTTTTTGAACAAATTCTTCTTTATTATTAAACTCAAGCTCATAATTATCTATTAATGACGTTATAAATTCAATTTGTTTTGATTGTCTTATTATATTTGCTGCATTGTAATTATATGCGTGTTTTAAAATAGTGAAATATATGGCATGAAATGTGCCAAATGTGACTGCTAAATAACGATTGTTAGTTAGCTTTAAGAAACGTTCCTTCATCTCGGTTGCTGCCATTTTTGTAAAAGTTATTACAAGAATTTGTGATGGCGAAATATTATATTGTTCAATAAGATTTTTTATGCGGTGCGTAATTACTGTAGTTTTTCCACTACCAGGACCTGCAAGCACCATCGCAGGCCCTTTATAATGATTAATCGCATTTAGCTGCGCTTTATTAAACATTTTCCTCCTATTTATTCTATATTCCAAGAACTATATTTGCTATATTAAAGAATATCATAAGTGATAATACATCAACAACTGTTGTAATTAATGGACTTGCCATTACTGTTGGGTCAAAGCCTAGCTTCTTTGCTACTATTGGAAGTACTGCACCAACTACTTTTGCAACAAATACTGTGACAATAAGCGTAAGGCAAACTGTTAAAGATACGCTTACTTGCGCTCCATCAATTATAATAAGTTTGAAAAAGTTACAAACAGCAAGTGTAAGTCCACAAAGCAATGCTACACGACTTTCTTTCCATACCACTTTAAACATATCTTTAAATTGTATCTCATTTAATGTAATTGCACGAATAACAGATACAGAAGCCTGACTTCCACTATTACCACCCGTATCCATAAGCATTGGGATAAATGAAGTCATAACTGAATAACCCGCAGCTATAATAGCATCTTGATAAGTATTTATAACAGCCTGTGTAAATGAAGCTGATATCATAAGTACAAGTAACCAAGGTATTCTCTTTTTCCACTGTACAAATACTCTTGTTTTCATATATGGTTCTTCTGTTGGCATAATCGCTGCCATTTTTTCAATATCTTCAGTAGTTTCTTGTTCTAAAATATCAACGATATCATCAACCGTTATAATTCCAACAAGTCTTTGCTCATTGTCAACCACTGGAACTGTTGTAAAGTCGTACTTTTGAATAATTTGTGCAACTTCTTCCTGGTCAGTAAGCGTATTAACCATAACAACATTCTTGTGCATTATATCGCCTATAAGCTCATTTTCGTCTTTTAACAATAAAAATCTTATTGCTACTGTTCCTATAAGTCTTCTTGACTCATCAAGTACATAACACACATTAATAGTTTCTTTGTCTATTCCTATCTTTTTAATTCTTTGTACTGCTTCACCTACTGTCAGATTTTCTTTTAAATCAACAAATTCTACAGTCATTATTGAACCTGCTGAGTCATCTGGATATTTAAGCAAATGGTTAATATCTCGTCTTGTTTCTGGCTCTGCCTTTGCTAAAAGCTTTTTTACAACACTTGCTGGCATTTCATCACAAAGGTCAGTTGCGTCATCTGCTGCCAAATCATCAATAATACTTACAGCTTCTTTTTCAGTAAGTGAAGTAATTATCATTTGTTCAACATCCGTTGGCAAATAAGAAAATACATCTGCTGCAATTGCCTTTGGCAAAAGTCTAAACACCTTTACAAGCTCTGCTTCTGGAAGCTCCTCTATAAGCTCTGCAATATCAGCAATATTTATTGTTACTAATAATTCTTTCAAATCAGTATACTTGTTCTGTCTAATTAATTCTTCAATTCTTTCTCTCATAATTGCACACTCCTTCTGCCACCATACATTTTAAGTACGATTAAAAAGAATACGCAGTTATACATATAAAGCTAAATAATACGTTGGAAAAAGCTGCTTATAACAAAAAGGCATACAAACCTTAAACTTTGCTATAATACTACTGCAATTGATACTCTATTATAAATAACCTCTAAAATAAAACACTAAAAAACACATGAAATATTATATATAAAAACTTAGACAAACTTCCTGATATCTAATAAATACATATAAATACTTCACGCAACATTACTTATAATAGGCTTATGATAAAGTTAAAATAAATCTTAATACTTTAACTCTTAGACTTTATAAATATGCAAACCATTATATAATAATCTTTATAATCATTACACTAACGTACGGCAGACGGTATATTCAGTTATATAGTTACGCTGGGGATATGGCTCTGTCGCCTGACTACTTCGAGGTTTACTATTCATATATACCACCTGCCTTTCACATATTTTCTATAGGATAACACTATACTATATATTATGTCAACAAAAAATTTAAACTTAAAATAATAATTTTAATTAATAACTCTGTATCTTATCAGATGAGTCATCAGTTTTTTTAATTGACTTAATCACTATATAGTAGCTTATGTTACTATTTACTTCAACGAGTACTCTATCACCAACCTTGTGACCTAATATAGCTTTTCCTAGTGGTGACTCTATACTTATTAGCCCCTCTAGTGAGTCACCTCTAACTGTTGTTACGAGCTTAATTTCTTCTGTTGTTTCATCGTCTTCATAATAGATTTCTACTGTATTATTAACGCCAGCTTCATCATCTGCTGATTTATCAGATATAACAACGGCTGTTTTAATCATTCTTTTAAGATATCTTATTCTGCTTTCATTTTGATTTTTAACTTTTTTTGCAGCATGATATTCAAAGTTTTCACTAAGGTCACCATGCGCTCTTGCTTCTTTTACATCTTCTAGTGCTTCTTTTCTTACTACAAGAGTTCTGTATTCTATTTCTTCCTCCATTTTTTTAATATCATTTTCAGTTAATTCATTATACATAATTTCCTTCTTTCTTCCCCAATTACTTCTTAATATTCAATATTAATTATGGGACTTACTTAATTTAACTATGGTTTTACAATATATTACCACAAAAATAACAGAAATTAAAGCAAATAAAAAAGACCCCTACCAGATATACCCATCTTTACATCTGGTAAAAGTCTTTTTCATCACGACCTAATCAAACCCAATAAATAATTACATTATAAAACTTAAACTACAATCCCCATTGTGTTTTTCTATATTAGCACATATTACTTTTTCAATATATGTCCCATGTAGTATTAAATCAATATTATTTTCACGAACAATCGACTTTTATAACACCACGTCAAATATATTACCACAATTTTACATTTAAGTACAGTATTTTCAAAGACATTTTATACATTTCATACTAATTGCATAATTACAACTTTATATTTTTGTGCATTTATTATGAAATATATTTCATAATTATTCACATTGGGTCAAATTTATTCATTTATTATCAACATTTATTTTTTCTTCTATGGTGAACCGGCTTTGTATTTTCTGTAATAGGTAATATTTCATAACCCCTACTTTGTATTCCCTCAATAATTTCAGGCAATGCTTCTAATGTCGTCTTCTTAGGTTCTGCATCGTGCATAAGTACAACGTATTCTTCATTGTCGCCAAGACTTGATAATACATTATTTACTATTATATCCTTTGGAAGCATATTAGCTGTTGCATCACCCGACTCAACATTCCAATCAAAGTATTCAAACCCTGCATCGTCAAGAAAATCTATACATTCTCCTATATCACATTTTGCAATAGTATTGCTTGAACCACCTGGAAATCTGTATAAAAATGTTTTATAACCAGTATTGTCATATATAAGTTGCTGCATTCCTAATACATCTTCTTTAAATGAAGAAAGAGAAGCATAAACTTGTGAGTATGAATGTGTTAAAGAGTGAATTGCAATTGTATGTCCATCATTTACAATTCTTTGCATATTCTCTATTGCTTCCTCATCAGTATGACATACTGTAAAAAATGTAGCTTTTACGCCATAACTGTCAAGCACATCAAGAATTTGTGATGTAATTGAACTTGGCCCATCGTCAAAAGTAAGGTATACTTTCTTAACCCCAGGATATTCTCCTTGTCCTTTTTCTGAATTAGTATCAGTACTACTTTCTTGTTCTGTAGTGCTTTCAGCTTGTGTTGTCGCTTCAGTTGTAGATTGTGTTGTTGTTTCTGTTTCACTCTCAGTTGCTTCTGTTTGTGACTGAGTTACATTTTCATCTTCATTACTTTCTTGTACTTCATCAGAACTTGCGCTATCGTCATCTTTATCTTCATTTCCTAAAATAGTTCCCTTTTCTGTAATATTTTGAGAAGCAACTGCGTCTGCTACAGCCTCTTTTGACTCCTTGTTGATTGTTTTTTCAATTGCAAAGCTACACACAATAGTAACTAATACTAATAACGAAAATAGTAAACCGATAATTAATGGTTTATTAGTTCTTCTTTTTATTTTTTTCGTTTTTTTATCCACTACAATTTTTCTGCTTTTACGTTCCATTTTCCATACTTCCTTATCAATCTTTTGAATATTATATTGTTAATCTAATATTATTAGACTAAGCATAACTAAGCTAAAAGTAAAACTTAAAAATCTCATAACATTTTTAAATATCTACTAATTATATCTTATTATACTTAAATTTATTAACTAACCAAATAATATTACGACTATTTGATACTTTTTTCAAGCTTAAAATTACTTTTCCCATATTCTCTCAATAAATTTATTTTCATATTAATATCTCCTACAGGGCAACCAGCGTCAATTATGTATTCAACATTTTCTGCAAGCTGATACATTTTATCCATTGCAGTATCTGATATTTCACAAAATGGCTTTTCTGATACAACTTGTGTTGCAAGTGCTATAGCTGATGGATAGTCAATATCATTTTCATATATTACACCTGTAGCAAATGGTATTCTTTTTCTTGAAAGCTCTCTATAATAAGGTATTCCACAGCCTGCACCGCCTAAAACAAGAACTTTTGGCTCACCGATATTTTTCTTAAGCTCTACACTCCCCGTATTAACATCATAAGCCCCTTCTGTCAGATTATATAATTTGCATATTCTTTCCTGCGTAAAAATCTTATCGGGAGTTCCAAAGTCAACCTTGTGATTGGCATCAACTGTCATTATGTAATCTGAAACTTTACTTGCAAGGTCTATCTCATGTAGTGACATAATAACTGTAAGCTGTGTGTTAAGCACCATTTCCTGCAAAATATTAAGAAGCTCTACCTTATGTCTTATATCAAGAAATGATGTTGGCTCATCTAATACTATAATATCTGGCTTTTGTGCAATCGCCCTGCCAAACATTACTCTTTGTTTCTGCCCATCACTAAGACTTAAAAAGTCTTGATTGGCAAATTCAAGCGCATTTACCTTTTCAAGCGCATCATAGACAATCTCTTTATCTTCTTTTGTAAGTCTTCCAAAGTAATCGGTATAAGGATATCTGCCAAGAGCAACGACATCAAACGCTGTCATCATCTCTGTTTTTATCCGCTCTGTAAGAATAACTGCCATTTTCTTTGCATATTCCTTATTACTGTAATTATTTATCTGTTTTCCATCGATACATACGACACCACTTACTAAAGAAAGCTCTTTAATTATACTTTTTATAAAAGTTGACTTGCCAGAGCCATTCGGTCCAATAAGGGTAAGAATATTCCCTTTGTGAATACCTATATTTATATTGTCAATAAGTGTCTTTTTATCATATCCAATTGAAAGATTTTCAGTATAAAAATATTTCTCCATATATACTCCTATTCACGAATTTGATTTTTTTTGACCATTAACCATATTACAACGGGCGCACCAAATATGGCTGTAACTGTTCCTATTGATAATTCTGACGGTGCAAGTATTGTTCTTGCAATCAAATCACAAAACATACAAAATACTGAGCCGCATAAAAAACACGCCGGTATTACAACAATCGGCTTTGCTGTCTTTAACATAAGTCTTGTAATATGTGGAACAGCAATTCCTACAAACGATATAGGGCCTGCAAAAGCTGTAACGCAAGAAGATAAAAGACTTGATAAAGTTATTATAATAATACGGAATACTGAAATATTAATACCTAAACTTTTAGCATATCCTTCCCCTAGCTGATATGCGCCAAGTGGCTTTGAAAATGTGTATGTAATTATTGCCACTGGAATTACTATGATACAAGATAGTTTAAAGGTACTCCATGAACTACCTGAGAAACTTCCTAACGCCCAATGAGTAAGATTTGCTATTTGAGAGTCATTTGCAAAGGTAATTGAAAAATCAGTTATAGCGGAACATATATAGCTTATCATTATACCAATAACTAAAAGCATAGACATACTTTTTACTCTTTTTGCGAATATAAGCACATACATAAGGGAAAACAACGAACCAATAAATGAAGCTATAATCTGTGCCCACATTGGAACTGATGGTATAAACTTTAGTAAGAATATCATTGTGACTGCAAGAAACATTTTAGCTCCAGAGGATATTCCAAGTACGAATGGCCCTGCTATTGGATTTCTAAAAAATGCCTGCAATAAGTAGCCAGAAAGGGACAAAGCTCCACCTAGTACGGCTGCCGTAAGAAGTCGAGGAAGTCTTATTTTCCAGATAATATTATAAGCTGACATTTGTTGCTCTTGTTTTAAAAATATAATTTTAAATATTTGAACGGGTGTTATATTTACACTTCCTGTATTAACATTTAATATAACTGCCACCACAAAAAGCACAATTAAGATTATGTATATTAGCTGATATCTGAAAACATTTTTATATTTAAACTCATGTTTCATAAATAAATCCTTTCGTTTTTATAAAAACACATATATAGAATAATACTCAGACATATACTTTTGTAAAATTATTTACACTTCAAACAAATCCCACCACATACTTTTATTGCAAAAGGCAACAATTAGTGATAGGACTTGCTTGTATCAGCTTGACTAATTTACAAAATATTTATATGTCTGAGCATTATTTAACTTTAGCTTTGCTAATTAATACTTTAAAATATTAATAGCATTTTGCTTTATATTTCATTACTGTAATTTCTTTAAATATGTTAATTGTGTTGTATTATCATCTGCATTTAACATAAGATTGATATCATTTACCATGCTTCCTATTGTATCTGTTATCTGGAAGAAATCAGGTGTTGTGCACCATACATTTCCTTCTTTTACTGCCTTTAAGTCAGAAAATGTACTGTTATATCCAATAAAATCATCAAGTGTTGATGGCTTACCACCAAGACTCCAAATATAGATTATATAGTCAGCATCTTTAGCTGTTTCATAGAAGGTTTCCATTTCCATTGTCTGTGTACCTGTCTTTTCAGGATTAAGTGAACTGAAAATGTAGTTACCACCTGCCATGTTTACCATCTTTGCAAGATAATCTCCACCGTTTCTTACATAAAGCTTACCCTTTGATGTAATATAAAATACTGCTACTTTCTTTCCACTATTTTCTACATTTGAAAGCTTTGTAATATATTCTTCCTGTTCGTTAAATACTTTATTTGCACCGTCTTCTTTATCGCAAAGTGCTCCGTAGAATTTTGCCCATTCTACTCTGCCAAGTGGTTCTGTTTCGTAAGTTGACTGGTCAAGTATATAGTTTATTCCAAGTTCTTTTAACTTAGCAGCAACTTCTGGTACTGATGAAAGCATTGTTGAATATATAGCAAGATTAGGTGCACCAGCTACAATAAGTTCGTAATCTGGGTCTTGATATTTACCAACATAAGTTAATTTATTGTCATCAAATGCTTGTTTTACTTCATCAATATACCACTCATCTCTGTCATAGTTTAATAAGCTTATATTTGAAAGGCAACCACTTGCGTTCATAAGTGATGTTACTGGTGTTGAAGATACTAACATGTTTGTTACTGGTGCTTTTAATACCATTACATTGCTGTCAATATCTGCTGGTGTTGACATTCCATCTGGTACAAGAAGTATTTTTGTTTCTTTGTCTACTACAGATGTGTCTTCATCTCTGTTTGTGACTGTTAGCATTTTGTAACCGCCCTTGTAGTAATCTACTTTAAAGAGCTTTGCATACTTTAATTCCATTGTGTGGTCAAACTCAAGTTTGCCATCGTACTGATTTGCGTCAGAAGTTTCATTTGATGTTGTATTAGTATTTCCACAACCTGTTAAGGCTGTACCTGATACGGCAAGTATTACTATCATCATTATAGTAAATAATCGCTTTGTAACTTCTGTCACTTTCCTTTTGTTAATTGTTCTCATTCTTACCTCCATTTTGGTGTTTATTTAAGGCAATAAGAATACAGTTGTTAGCATTTGTACTTTTTTGCACAAAAATAAATAGTTTACTGTTCTCGCAGCAACTATTAAAAACTGCCTATAAACCGGTCTCCTGACTTACACGTCTACGCCTGTATATGCCTTCCCAGATTTTTCCAGTGGCTTATTATATACTGACTCTTTGCTTACAGTAGCGGAACTGTGCAGGATTTGCACCTGCTTCCCTGAAATTATCACAATAAGAAAATTTTATACAACATATAGATATTTAATAGTAACATTCTATGTCTTGTATAAATTTTAATTAATGTGACAACTCCGTTTATAGTGTGTATTTACCTTATCTTTGTTAGAATACTATGAATATTTTGTTATGTCAAGATATTACCATTGTTTATCTCCATACAGATAGCAGAATTAGGTAAAACAAACACACACCAGTAAAAAAACAGTCACCTAGATTTGTATGCCCTCGCCAGACAAGTATGTCTGTCGCTGTCATACAAATCTATGCGAATATTTTTTTAATGGTGCATTTATTGTTTCACCTAACCCTGCTATCTTACACTTCTATGACAGATAAATAGATAACATATATTTATTATTGAAATATTAATTGACCAGCTTAATAATTGTTTTAATTATTGTTGTTGTGGCATAGTATCTTAGTATTTTTTGGGGTGGAATGATGTTAGTTGTTACTAAATAGAACAAAATATAGGGAAGTTAGGGAATTGTAGCATTAAGAAATTTTTATACAAAATATAATAGATATAAACTTTAGCTTGTTATTTGTGTAAAGAAAATTGGGGCTATCACTTTTACAATATTCTCTACAAGATATAAATAGCTATGTCTTGTATGAGTTTTTGTTATTGTGATAGCCCGCTTTATTTAATTAATTATTTTTGTGTTAGAAACCTACGCAGTTTCCTACGAGTGTTGCACCTTTGATATTGTTTGTTCCATTGATTGATGTACAATCTTGAATGATTGCTTTTCCAAATGTTACAGTATATCCAAGTGCTGATGGCTTTCCTGTTAAAGGCCAGTTGTAGTTAAGTGTTTTGTTTGAATCTGCTTTGCAGTTTTTCATTGTAACAACTCCACTTTGGTTGTTTCTATCAAAACCTGCTGCATAGTTTCCTGTTGCTGAACAGCCAATAAGCTGATGATTTAATGGGTCAAGATGTGCTGCTTCGCCTGGTGTTTTGTTGTCTACTCCACCCATCTTAAAGCCATTACCATCGCCATAAATACCATCACAGTATCCATTATAATCTGCTCTACAATTTACAAGTGTTACTGCTCCATGAGCTGCATAACAATCCCAACCGTCATCGCTGTTATATTCTGAAACGCAATCTTCAAAATAATTGCCTTCTCCACAGTGAAGCTTTACAGCAAAACCATCTGCATTTTCACCGGTAGCATCTGCGTTGTGATGTGATGTACAGCTATAGAACTTATTGTAAGCTCCGCCATTACTTACTTGAAAACCTGCGTCTTCATTATAACAACATACAACATTTTTTAATATATTATTAGAACCTGAGATAAAGATACCATTATCTGAAGCCTTTGTTACTGTTATATTTTCTAATGTGCTTCCATCACCAGAAATAGTAATACCTCTGCCTGAGCTACCTGTTGTCTGTGAAAAGTCGATTATTGCATTGTTCTTACCTGAAATATTAACGCCTGCTGGTAAACTTACAGCACCAGACTTAACTGTTCCATCAATTACAATTGTATCACCTGACTTTGCGCTCTTTATAGCACTTTCAAGAGATGTTCCACCATTCTTTACAAGGATTTGACTTCCTGTGCTTGTTGATGAGTCATTTGTATCAACTTGTATCTTATAAAGATTAATTCCGTTACCAGCAGAATAAAGATATATGTAACCTGAATTTCCTGAATAACTATATGTAGCTATATCTGCTGTTGTCTTTGCTGTCATTGTTGAAAGTTGATTTCCATTGCTGTCAGCAACAACAAGAGTTCTTTCTTCATTGCCACTACTTCTTAATACAACCTTAATTGTAGCTGAACCAGTTACAGGTACTTTTACTGCTCTATAAGATATACTTCCTGTACCACTTAAAGCAAGTGCGTATGTATAGTCTGTTCCATTTACTGTTACTGCTTCTTCTTTTACAAGCATCGTCTTTGATGAGCTTGCCTTTAATGTCAATCCATCTACTGTTGTGTCTGCTGTAATTGTTCCAAGATTTTTAAAACCACTGTTCTTAAAGTTCCATGATGTAGATGTTGACGCATTTACTGTTACTGAAAAAGCAAACATAACACACATCATACACATTGCTGAAACAAGCGTAAATATTTTTTTTAATGTTTTCACTGTAAACCCTCCATTATAATATGCCAATGGCAAAATTATGAGAAACCTACTCTGCAAGTTTCTCATATGTTATAGCAACTGTCACCAAGTCTTGTTCAAACAAAGATGTTGGCTTGTCGCTTACATACTTAAATGTAATAATAAAACTGCGCATATTTTATTATTACATTTATCCACTAAGACTAATATTTATATATTTTGTCTTAAGAAATTGTTATGAAGAGTGACGTCTTATATTGTCAAATTAATATTATTACTCGCAATCTTATTTGCGATTTTTCTGTTTATAACGATGTGTATTATAACAAAATTATATATTAATCAACAATATCTCTTCAAATACGTTATAAAAATATCACACTTATTTTTATAAAGAAATAGTAAAACATCATAAACTTTTCATATTTTACTTGTGCATTTTTGCTTTTTTTAAAATGTATTCGCAACTTTTATAAAGCTTGTTTATTTATCTTTTTTGTTTTTAGAACAATGTTTCAAATTACAGATTTTTCGACATTTTTTGACATATTAAATGTTGTATAATTATTGTTTAAATTTCTTGTACCATATCTTGAATTGTATCTGACAAGTGTTGTATACTTTCACTTTGCGCTGAAATTTCTTGTGTTGTTGTTGCTATATTAGTAATATTTTCATTCATTTCATTAATATCTTTAATAAGTACTTTTATTGCTTCTATACTTGCATTAACTTTTGGAATTGTATCTTTTGATTTTTCTATATTATGCTCAATAAGAGTTTTAGTCGAATTAGATAATTCTCTTATATTATCAGCTACAACAGCAAAACCTTTTCCAGCTTCACCCGCCCTTGCCGCTTCTATACTTGCATTAAGTGATAACAGATTAGTCTTTCCTGCTATATTTGAAATATCTGCATTACTTGTATTATAAGCTTCTATAAAATCACTTAAAACAGAAAGACTATCGCTTATATTTTCACACTCTTTACTGATATTAACGGCCGACTGTGTTATAACTAATGTATCATTAGCTGTCATTTCATTTGATTTGGCAAGGTCTGTAACGCCTGAATTTAATAGACCAAATTCTTGTATAATATCATTTAACTTTTCGTGATGTATCTTCTGTTTTTCAATATTTTTATTGTGCATACGTTCAACTTCATTTTTTTCTTTTTCAACAACTTCTTTATTATAATAAATGCAGTTTTCTTTTTTATTAACTTGGTTATAAATTGCTTGTACCATCTCTTTGCAACTCTTATAGCCACAACAGAAACAATCTATATTTCTTGTCTTATTTGTATGCTTAAGCATATCATTAAATAAATTGTCTTCTTCCTTACTGTTAGGTATCTTCATAGCAATAGATTTAGCTGTATATTTTCTTGAAAAATCATTAATATCAAGTTGTGAAAATTGTTCATCAAAATATTTCCATCTGTCTTCTAATGACAATGCTTTATTCCACGGATTATGTGATTTATTCTTACTTGAAAAAAGTTTGATTTTTGATGAGTTATCAACTACAAGCTCATTCATTTTATTTATTGCTAATTCAACATCAATATCATTAATTGATTCATCAGTTCCCGTACCTCTAAGACACCCTTTACTACAATTTAATATATCTACAAGAAATGGCTTATTTGTTGTGCGTGAAGCATATTCATTTAAAAATTTATAAGCATTTTCCTCGCCTTCAACTTGTAAAACAGGCACAGTATTGCCCAAAAAGAAATTTACATTTTCTTTTAGCCCCCCAGGATGTGGATATCGACTTCCAAGACCATAAGTTGACTCCTCATCAGCTTCTTTTGCTGTTTTATATTTATTTTTAATTATGTTCATTAATTTTTTAAATGTTACATTATATTTTATGTAATTATTTGTATTTTTATCTTCTATTTCTATTTTTTTGGCAATACAAGGACTTAAAAATACAATTTCTTCTGATATTTTTTTATATTTTTTCAGATAAATTGCTTCGCATAACATTGGACTGTGAATTGGCATTAATTGTGGTATTAAATCTGGTTGATATTTTTCAATATAATCAACTATTGCTGGACAAGGTTGACTTATCATTCCAGTTTTTCCAGTTTGCTTTATATATTTTATATAAGCCCACGTTGTAATATCTGCTCCATGTGATACAGAATAAATATTAGTTACTCCTAAAGACTTAAGATATCCAAAAATTTTCTTATAAT
>URYE01000070.1 GCA_900551945.1 uncultured Eubacterium sp.
TAAGACACCGCCCTTTCACGGCGGTAACAGGGGTTCAAATCCCCTTGGAGTCACTAATTGAATATTTTAAGGCGACATAGCCAAGTGGTAAGGCGTGGGTCTGCAACACCCTGATCATCAGTTCGAATCTGATTGTCGCCTCTATTTTCTATTTAGTTCAGGACATTTAATAAGATGTCCTGTTTTTTTTTACGTTATACAATTTAAGTTGTTTTAATTAATTCTTATATATGATATAATTCTTATTAATAGACATAAAGTAGGTGAGCTATTGTATAACTTTATAGTAGTTCATCAGATTAATTATTCAGAAATGGATACGATGATATTTATGTTATGATAATATCATTGTTTAGTTATCATTGAAATAGTTATATGTTTTGGTGATACTTATAGGAAAGGAATTTATTTATGAAATTAAGAACTAAAAAGGTTATTTATTCGACCTGTTTAGCAATAATGCTTACTATGATTGTGGGGTGTGGTCAGAAGAAAGAAGCGGTTATAACTTACGAGGGAGAGGATATTACGCAGGCTTCAAATGAGTATGAGACATTATCAATTAGTAATGCAGATAAGTTTTCATATAATGATTTAGCAGTTGACAGTGTAAAGTATTTAATGAATGAACAAGCAGTCAAAAATAGTTTAGGAGAACCTATTGCAATATATAATTCTTCTGAAAAGCAGAATACAGAAAATGTTGTGAAGGAGAAAGTGTATTCATATAATGATTTGACACTTATATTTTCTGAAATTGATGGTGAATATAAGTTGACAGCGGCAGCTTCTGTAAGTAATCAAGATGTTTTTTCGAGAGGACTTAAAGTTGGAGATAATATAGATAGGGTATATGATTTGTATTATAGGGATGTCAATTGTATGAATAATGAATATTATTCAGAAGATAAGACTACAGCATTGGGAAAAATGCTTTATGGTAATTTTACAATAGATGCGCTAGATACAATCAAAACTACTAATAAAGTTGAATATGGTGTTATAAATTATAATGGATATAGTTCATTAGAAACGGCAGCTTCTTATATTATCGAATTCACATATTTTGAGCCACCTTATAAAAATGGATATGCCCAAATAGATGATGATTTTGCACAGATGTCAGTAGATGTTGACAGTGATGGCACAATAACGGGAATAAGATGGTATTATTATCCACAAGAGTAGATTTTATAAGGGATTATATTGAGTTTCACATAATAAATATTTTAAAAATATTAATTAAGTACATTAAGTTTATTGATACAAAAATAAGTGGGACAAGTAATTTTACGATGTAATCAAGAAATATATATTTATATTTTTTGTATTATTATAGAATATTATTAGTATAAAGACGAGAAAGTACGTCAGAATGGAGGAAAAAATGAAACAGACAACATTAGTAATTATGGCTGCTGGTATGGGAAGCAGATTTGGGGGAGGAATTAAACAGCTTGAACCAATGGGTCCAAATGGTGAGATTATAATGGATTATTCAATCTATGATGCAATAGAAGCAGGATTTAACAAGGTAGTATTTGTTACTCGTAAGGATTTACTTGAAACATTTAAAGAAGTAATCGGTAACAGAATTGAAAAGGTTATTCCTGTTGAATACGCATTTCAGGAAATAGAAGATGTACCAGAAGGTTTTGAAGTTCCAGCAGGAAGAACTAAACCTTGGGGAACAGGTCAAGCTATCCTTGCTTGTAAGGGTATTGTAACTGACCCATTCCTTGTTATCAATGCCGATGACTATTATGGAAAGACAGCATTTAAGCTTATACATGACTATCTTGTATCAGACCATAAGAGTGATAAGAAGTATGACTTCTGTATGGCAGGATTTATTCTTGGTAATACATTAAGTGACAATGGTGCTGTTACAAGAGGTATATGTGTAGTCGATGAAAATGAACATCTTATTGGTGTAAATGAAACAAGCGGAATTGTAAAGACTGCTGATGGTGCAGCTTGTGATGATGCTAATGGCAATCAAGTTGCATGTGACCCTAAGAGCCATGTATCAATGAATATGTGGGGCTTTACACCAGATTTCCTTGATGAACTTGAGTCAGGCTTTAAGGAGTTCTTAAGCAATATTAAAGAAGGAGATATAAAGGCAGAATATCTCTTACCTACAATTGTTGACCAATTAATTAAGTCTAATCAGGCAAATGTATCTGTACTTGAAACTAAAGATAAGTGGTTTGGTGTTACATATAAGGAAGATAAGCCAGTTGTAGTTCAATCTATTAAAAAGTTAATTGAAGAAGGAAAGTATCCTGAAAAATTATATAAATAAGGAGCTATATTTATAATGAGAAAGTTTTCAAGATGTATACTAATATTATTAGTTGTGTCAATTATAGCTGGAATTGGTGGATATATGTATGAAAAGGGACAAATTTCACCTGTATATTCATCAACAGCACAGCTTTATGTCGTTCCTGGCGAAGAAAATGAAGCTTCAATAAGAGCGTCAAATGGCGGACTTAATAATGACTTTATGATTATTTTTACAAGTAATGTAGTAATATCAGATGCACAAAAGACATTAGGAACAACAGAAGATATTTCAAAATATCTTACAGTATCTTCACCAGCTAATAGTAATATTGTTGAGATTAAATGTGTTAATGCAGACCAAGATACTGCTAAAAGTTATGTTGATGCAATTGCGCAGACAGCTATAAAAACTACAAGTATTATTCCAGTTAAGTCAATTCAGATTTTATCAGAGGGAACATCTACAAATGAAGCTATAAGACCAGATTTGTACAAAAAGACTGGTTACATTGTGGGAATTGCGGCAGCTATATGTATTGTATTAGAAATGATAATTCTTCTCATTATAAATGCCTTTAAAAAGCCTGTTGATAATTCAGACGATGAACTTGAGTATGAAAGACATTATGGTAAATATGCACAAGATGATGATGAATTAGAAAATAGTGCTAATGGGAAGTCTTCAAAAAAAGATAATAAGCAAAGTAAACGAAATAAAAAAGCAGAAAAGAAACAGATGTCAGAAAAGAAAAAAAAGGAAAAGTTCCTTGATGGATTTGACCCAGACAATTCTGATTTCTTTAGCGATTATACTGCTAATAATGAAAAGTTAAATAATCTTGATGATGTATTTAAGGATACTGCCGCTGGTGTTGATATTGACAAGCAAGCAACAAAGGTAATTGATATAAAAGCAGTTAAGGAAGAATTATCAAAACAGCAGGCAAGTGATAATAATGTAGAAAGTAATGCTACAAAGGAAGATACTGCAAAAGAAACTGTATCAGAAAAGCCACAGGCTACAGTTGAAAAAGATGTAGCCAAGTCAGTAAAAGAAATACAAGAAGTAGCTGATACACTTTTTGAACAAAGCGAAGAACAAGTTACAAATGTTCAACCAGAAAAGGAAAATGCTTCTACAGAAAATACAGTTAATAGTAATGATGAAAAACCATTAGAAGAAGTTGTAAATTCAGATAAAGATAAATTACTTGAGCAATCAATTCAAAATGTAATTGAGAGTATTGTAGAACAATCAATGGAAGATGCAAAAAGTACTGTAACAGAAGCTGATACTTTAGATAATGCACAATTAGACAAAAAAGCAGCTTCTGCTAAAACAGACACATCAGAAAAGCAGACAGATAATTCAATAGAAAGTGCAGTTGATAGTATTGTAGAAAATATATCATCAGAAGCAGTTAATTCATCTGAATTGGAAAATGTATCAGAAGGTATATCTGAGACTGTATCAGAAAATTCAACTGAAAATGTGATAAATGATGAACTTGATAAAGAAGTTGTAGATAATTTTGGCGAAAGTGAAGATATACTAGCCGATATAGAAAGTCAAGACAAAGAAGAAGATATATTAGCTGATATAGAAAAAGAAAGTCAAGAAGAAGATATATTGGCTGATATAGAAAATGAAAGTCAAGAAGATATATTAGCTGATATAGCAAGTGGAATTAAAGGTGATATATTAGACGATATAGAAGATGATATATTTGAAAAAGAAGATGAGCCAGATATAGATATTGTGGTTCTTGGCAGAATACAAAAATAAGTAAAGGCGGGGTTTGAATGTTTAGTGTAAATGTGGATAAATTGGTCAAAATGACTGTAAAAGAGGCAGAAGACTATTCTCACACAGTAGATACAATTATAAGCAGGATAAAACAAGAAAAGAGTATAAATGTATCACAAGAAATGAAAATCTCAATCGGTGTTATTGGAGATGGCGTTTCGGCATTTAAGCTTGCTTCAGAATTTTCTAACTTAGGTAAAAAGGTACTTTTTATTGATGGTGATGTAAGCTTGGATATATTTCTTGGAAAATATAGATTGGGAAAAGAATTAGAGGGTCTTGTAGACTGTATAATGAGTGTTATTACAGGAGAAACTCTTTTAAAGAAGATATGTGTTACTAACAATCAAAATCTTAATATAATTTTTAGTGGAAATATAGAAGCTTCAGGAACAACAGTATCTGGAGTATTCTCAGCAGGAGAGCATTATCTTAAGAAATTTATTAAAGAACTTTTTCAAAAGTATGATGTTATAGTGTGTTTATCTGATGATAAAGGCAATATGGCAAAGTATTGTGATACAACTGCGTTGATTGTAGATAGCGATGATTATAACGATAAAAAACAAGTAAAAGAACAAATACAAGCTTTAAGTGATAAAGGCTGTAATGTATTGGGTGTGATTATTAATGAATGAAGATAAAATACAAAAATTTAAAGAATGGGTTGATACGTCAGATAACATAGTATTTTTTGGCGGAGCAGGAGTATCTACTGAAAGTGGGATACCTGATTTTAGAAGTGTTGACGGACTTTATAATCAGTCATATGATTATCCACCAGAAACTATATTAAGCCATACATTTTATATAAGAAAGCCAGAAGAGTTTTTTAGATTTTATAGGAATAAAATGTTATTTCCTAATGCTAAACCATCAACAACTCATACAAAGCTTGCCAAACTTGAAAAAGAAGGTAAGTTAAAGGGTGTTATTACACAAAATATAGATGGCTTACATCAAAAGGCGGGAAGTGAGCAGGTAATAGAGCTTCATGGGTCTGTGCTTAGAAATTATTGTGAAAGATGTAGGAAGTTCTATGGAATAGAAGCTATTATTAATAGTGAGGGCGTTCCATTATGTCAATGTGGTGGAAATATTAAGCCAGATGTTGTATTGTATGAAGAAGGGCTTGATGAAGAAAATATAAGCGAAGCTATACGACTTATAAAGAACGCAGATGTATTAATAGTAGGTGGTACTTCTTTGGGAGTGTATCCTGCGGCGGGACTTATTGATTATTATAAGGGCAATAAGCTTGTACTTATTAATAAATCTCAGACTCCATATGACAATAGAGCAAACCTTCTTATAAATGACAGTCTGGGAAAAGTATTTTCAGAAATATAATATGGAGATAAGTTTATGTTAGTTTATGAAGTTGGAGATATAGTACAATTAAAGAAGAACCACCCTTGCGGAAGTAAAGAGTGGGAGATATTAAGAGTAGGAGCTGATTTTAAGCTAAAATGCTTAGGCTGTGGACATGAGATAATGCTAAAAAGGACACTTGTAGAAAAAAGCACAAAAAATATCCGAAAAAAATAAAAAAGACTTGTCAAACCTATACTTTTATGATAACATATTTTATCGTGATATATAATTTCCTTGTTCCTTGAAAGTATAAAGGGACCAGAGACCAAAAGGAGGTAAAACGTAGAATGAATAAGTATGAATTAGCATTAGTTGTTAGCGCAAACGTTGAAGAAGAAGTAAGAAATACTACAATCGAACAGGTTAAAGATATTATTACTCGTTTCGGTGGTACAATTACAGACGCTGGAACTTGCGAAAAGAAGAAGCTTGCATACGAAATCCAGAAGATGAGCGAAGGATACTACAACTTCATTAAGTTTGAAGCTGAAGCTACTTGCCCAGCAGAAGTTGAAAACAGAGTTCGTATTATGGAAAACGTAATCAGATTCTTAATCGTTAAAGACGGAGAATAATTATAATGTTTCGCTTAACAACTCTTTTATAGAAGAGGAGAATAAGTATGAACAAAGTTATATTAATGGGCAGACTGACAAGAGACCCTGACGTGAGATATTCTCAGTCAGCTACTGGCTCTATGGCAGTTGCTAGATATACATTGGCAGTAGATAGAAGACGTTCAAGAACAAGTGGTGATAACAGCGAGCAGACAGCCGATTTTATTAGTTGTGTTGCATTTGGTAGAAGTGGAGAATTCGCTGAAAAGTATCTCCATCAAGGAACTAAAGTTGTTATTACAGGACGTATCCAGACTGGTAGTTATACTAATAAGGATGGTCAGAAGGTCTATACTACTGACGTAGTTGTTGAAGAACAAGAATTTGCAGAGAGCAAGTCTTCAGCAGCAGCAAATGGTGCTGCGTATACACCATCAAGACCAGAACCAAGTCAAGCAGCAGGTGACGGATTTATGAATATTCCAGATGGCGTAGATGATGAAGGGTTGCCTTTCAATTAAAATAGGAGGTAATTTTTAATGCCAGAAAAGAAGTCTGAAAGACCAGAAGGTCAGATGAGAAGAAGACCTATGCGTAGAAGAAAAAAAGTTTGCGTATTTTGTGCAGATGCCAACAAGGCACTTGATTATAAAGATGTTGCTTTATTAAAGAAGTATGTTTCTGAAAGAGGTAAGATACTTCCTAGAAGAATTACAGGAAACTGTGCAAAGCATCAGAGAGCTCTTACAGTAGCTGTTAAGAGAGCAAGACACGTAGCTTTAATGCCATACTCAATCGACTAATTATTGGTTGAATAGGTAAGCTATTTATAAAGAATATAAGAGTTGTGTTTTAGATTATTTAGAGTCTAACACAGCTCTTTTTTTAAACTCACTCAATTTTTGGCTCTTTGTCAAGAGTGGGTGGAAAGTTTAAAACCGATTTTAGTAGACTCTAATAATTGTTGTGGTAACTTAAAAAGATTGCAAAACGTGTTTTTTATATTTTAAAAAGTTAGTTATATTGCCTATATTTGTATGCCCTTATAGAATAAGTAATTTTTCTTAGGGTGTACAATATAGGCGATTTTTTTGATTTTAGGTTCTTGCTTCCAAATAAAACAGGGATATTCATTTTTAATACAAAGTAGATATATTTACATTAATTTTTAATAATGATATAATAAAAGAAGTTTAACACTATTAAGTAATTAACACTTCTATTGCTAAAGGCAATAAGTAGTAATTAACCATATATAGTAAGACAAGGATAAATGGTCGTGAGATTGAGAAATTGTTTGCAAAGATGGGAGAAGTATGTTTAATATTAAGAATAAAAATCAATCAATTAAGATGTCAAGGTTGTTAAAGATATTCTTTATGTGGCCAATATATGTGGGCATTGTATGGATAATTTTAAACCTGTCTATGTTTTTTATTAATATCAAGATAGCGGCAGTTATGTCGGGTTTTATTGTTATATATATATTAGGGTGTGTATTTATTTGGTTATATATAAAGCCTATAATAACAAGGGAGTTAATTCAATTTTCTTCTAATTATTCGCAGGTTCAACATCATTTGATGTATGAATTAAGTGTTCCATATTGCCTTGTGGATATTAACGGAAAAGTAATGTGGATGAATAAACTTATGCTTGAAAAGACTGGAAAAAAGAAGGATTTTAGAAAAAATATTTCTGATATATTTCCAGAGATAACATCTAATGTTTTTCCGGAGAATGAACAGTCAAAAGAAATAAGAATAGCTTATGAAGAACGTGATTATTGTATTGAAATGAAGCGAATAGATATTAATGATCTTACAAGAGGTACAGATATAATTGATAATAATGAAAGTGGTAGCTTTTATGCAATGTATATGTTTGATGAAACAGATATTAATATGTACATTCAAAAGTTAAAGGACGAAAGATTTGTAGTGGGGCTTGTATACATTGATAACTATGAAGAAGCGCTTGATAGTATTGATGATGTAAGGCGTTCACTGTTTATTGGTCTTATTGACAAGCGAGTTAATAAGTATTTTGCGTCAGGTGCGTCTATTGTAAGAAAGCTTGAAAAGGACAAGTATCTTATTGTTTTCACACATAAATTCCTAGAAAAGTTAATGAATGACAAGTTTAGTTTATTAGAAGAAATTAAAAATGTCAAAATAGGAAATGAAATGACAATAACTTTAAGTATGGGTATTGGTACAGGTGAAAGCGACTATGCTAAAAATTACGAGGTAGCTAAAGCCGCAATGGACCTTGCGTTAGGCAGAGGTGGTGATCAGGCGGTTGTAAAAGAAAATGACAAGATAAGCTATTATGGTGGAAAAAGTCAGCAGATGGAAAAGAACACAAGAGTTAAGGTGCGTGTAAAAGCTCATGCGTTAAGGCAAATTCTTGAAAATAACGAAAATGTGCTTATTATGGGACATAAATTAGCAGATATTGACGCATTTGGCTCGGCTATGGGTATATTTGTAATTTGTCGTAAATTAGGTAAAAAGGCGCATATTGTAATTAATGATATTACAGTGAGTGTTAAACCATTTATCAACCGCTTTATTGATAAAGACGATTATCCAGAAGATATGTTTTTGCTAAGAGAAGAAGCTGTGGACTACGTTGACGATAAGACTGCGGTTATTGTTGTTGATGTTAATAAGCCAAGTCTTACAGAATGTCCTGAACTTTTAGATGTATGCAAGACAATAGTTGTATTCGACCATCATAGGCAGTCAAGTGATGCAATTAATAATGCTGTGTTGTCGTATGTTGACCCTTATGCTTCATCGGCAGCAGAAATGATTACAGAAATGATACAGTATGTCGATGATGGTGTAAAGATAAGAGCATTTGAAGCTGATGCTTTATATGCAGGAATTTCAATAGATACAGATGGCTTTAACAGTAAGTCAGGGCCTAGAACATTTGAGGCAGCGGCATTTTTAAGAAGACATGGTGCAGACATTACTAGAGTCCGTAAGATGTTAAGAAATGATATGAATGAATATAGGGCAGTAGCTCAAGCTGTTAGTAGAGCGGAGGTGTACAAAGACGTATTTGCAATTGCAATATTTGATGGAGCGGGATTGGAAAGTCCAACTATAGGCGGTGCTAAGGCAGCTAACCAGCTTCTTGACATTTCAGGAATAAAGGCTTCATTTGTTGTAACAGCTTACAATAACCGTATATATATTAGTGCGAGGTCGATTGATGAAGTAAATGTACAGCTCGTCATGGAACATTTAGGCGGCGGTGGCCACATGAGTATTGCAGGAGCTCAACTTAATGACTGTACAACAGATAAAGCAGTTGATATAATAAAAAGTACGCTTGATGATATGCTTAAAGAGGGCGAAATCTAGTGTTTATATTATGACTTTTTGAAAATGGAGGAATTTGTAATGGAAGTAATTTTATTAGAAGATGTTAAGTCACTTGGAAAAAAGGGACAGATAGTAAAGATTAATGATGGATATGCAAGAAATTATGTGTTACCTAAAAAGCTTGGGCTTGAAGCTACACCTAAAAATCTTAATGATTTAAAGCTTGAAAAGGCAAGACAGGCAAAGCAGGCAGCAGAAGAATTACAGGAAGCAAAAGACCTTGCAGTAAAAGTAGAAGAAAAGCCTGTTAAACTCACAATGAAGACTGGCGAGGGTGGCAAGACATTTGGAACAATCTCAACAAAGGAAATTGCAGCAGAAGCTAAGAAACAGTTAGGTCTTGATATTGACAAGAAGAAAATGAAGCTTGATGAGCCAATTAAGACACTTGGAACTCATATAGTTACAGTAAAGCTTCATAAAGAAGTTACAGCAAAACTTACAGTTGTAGTTGGAGAAGATAAGTAATGGAAGAAGCAGGCATCACAAGGATTATGCCGAATAGTCTGGAGGCGGAGCAATCAGTAGTAGGTGCTATGCTTATGGATAAGCAGGCAATAATTACGGCTGGTGAAATGCTTGTTTATGATGACTTTTATCATAGACAGTTTGGGATTATGTTTCAGACTATGGTTGATATGAACAACGAAGGTAGAACTGTTGATATTGTGACTTTTCAAGAGAGTCTTAAAGAAAAAGACGTTCCACCAGAGTCATACAGTCTTGAATTTATAAGAGCTTTAGTATCTTCTGTGCCGACATCTGCTAATATAAGGCAATACGCAGGGATTGTTAAAGATAAGGCAATCCTTAGAAATATTATAAGAGTTAATGAGTCTATTGCGACACAGTGCTACGAAGGTAAAGACAAGACGGAGGATATCCTTGCAGATACGGAAAAGAAGATATTTGACCTTGTAAAAAATAAAGGAGGACATGAACATACTCCTATAGATAAGGTTGTTTTGGAAGCACTTGATAAAATATCTGCGGCTGCAAAAAATAGAGGTTCTGTTACTGGTGTTCCAACTGGTTTTAAAGACCTTGACGCATATCTTTCGGGGCTTCAACCATCTGATTTTATATTAGTAGCGGCAAGACCGTCTATGGGTAAGACGGCATTTGTGCTTAATGTGGCAGAAAATGTTGCTATAAAACAAGGTATAACGACTGCTGTATTTAGTTTGGAAATGTCAGATGTACAGCTTGTTAATCGTATGCTTTCGTTAGAGTCAACGGTAGATGCTGATAAGTTAAGAAAAGGTAGGTTAGACTCTAATGACTGGGGAAAACTTGTAGAAGGTGCAGATAGCATTGCAAAGTCACAGCTTATTATTGATGATACTCCTAGTATTTCGATAGCTGAACTTCGTTCTAAGTGCAGAAAGTATAAAATGGAAAATAATCTTGGACTTGTTATCATTGATTATCTTCAACTTATGAGTGGAAGTGGGAAAAATGACTCAAGACAACAAGAAATATCTGATATATCAAGAGCATTAAAGGCACTTGCAAGAGAGCTAGATGTGCCAGTTGTAACACTTTCACAGCTTAGTAGAGCAGTAGAGCAGAGACCTGACCACAGACCTATGTTATCTGACCTTAGAGAGTCTGGTGCTATTGAGCAGGACGCAGATGTTGTTATGTTTTTATATAGGGATGATTATTACCACAAAGATACTGAGATTAAGGGAATTGCAGAGATTATAATTGCAAAGCAGCGTAATGGTCCTATTGGAACTGTAAAAATGGCGTGGATACCTGAACAGACTAGGTTTGCCGATTTGCTTACTAAAGACAATATGCAGTTGTAAATTTTATTTGGCTTAATATAAATTAAATGAATAAAAAATATAGAAATAGTTAAGTGCATTTAACGACTTAAAGGGATTGTTGTAATATCATTAGAAATTTTTGAATAGTGTTTCTAATGTTTGCAATAATCCCTTTATATTTTTATATTAATATTATTATAAACGAGCACCAACTTGTATGGCGTGTCCGCTTATTATTCGTTCCCAATGTTCATCAAAAAAGCCTACACTACTTTCTGTCATATTTTCTTTAGTTCCATATTCTGAAAGCATATTACAAGCTTTATTAAAGTTAATGGAAGAACACTTTCCTTTTTCTATTGCAAGGTAATATCTATTATCATTAGGTGACTTGTAAAGCGAGCTGTTACCTGTGTATACAGGCAGAATTATTCTTGCGGCTTCTGCAAATGTATCAAAATCTTTAAATGAGAATATCCTTACAACAGGTTCTTCATTTTCGTCATATTCATGTGAATCATTTTTGTTATTGAAAGCTTTATCTTGAAAACTTAAAAAATCTGAATTATTTTCCATATTAGAGCCAATAATATTATCAGATGAAGAATTATTGTTAATATAATTATTGACCTTGTCTAAAAGACTTTTCATATCGTTTTCAATAGACTCATTAGAGTAGTCAAGCTCATCACTTGCAGTAGGTAGCTTGCTATTATCGGCATTAAAACTTTCAATATCTCCAAATGAGTCATACTCATCAAATGGGTAATCATACTCGTCATCATAATTTTCTTCAAAAGGTGAGAACTTTGAAAAACGAGTATCTAATTCTTCAGGGTCATCAACTTTTGTAACTATAAGAACGATACATTCAGAAGATATTGGTATGGCTTCAATCATAAGGGGGATGTCTTCAGCTTCAAAGCCAAGTTCGTAAGCAGCCTGCTTCATCATATCACGAAAAAGCTCTTTTGCTTTTTCGCTGCCATAGGCAAGTTCACTTATTTTTAAATGTCTTGATGTTAAGTCTGCTTTATTTAAAGTACAGCGTATTTGGTTTTCGCTTAATTTTTCTATCTTCATAAAATCACTTCCTATCGATAATATCCTAAATTTATAATACCCATTTTTAATGGATATGTAAAGGTTATAATAGATATATATTTTCTGTAAATATAAAAAATAATTAAAATTAAATATTATTTGTATTGCAATCATATTTACAATATAGTATAATGTTTACAGAGACAGAAACTGATTATGAAAAGAGGTGAAATTTTTAATAGATGGATATGAAATAGTAAGTTGTATTGCTAACACATCACATTCCAAAGTGTTACTTGTAAAGCATAAGTTACTTGGTGAATTAAGAGTAGCTAAGGTTATCGAATGTAATGATAAGCGAGTAATACAAGAAGCTAATATAATCAAGTTATTTAGACACCCACAAATACCAATTATATATGATATTGTTGAGGACAATAATAGTATTTGCATTATTGAAGAATATATTTCTGGTAAATCTTTGTCAGAATATTTTGATGAAAATGAAGTTTCATTTGAAAGCATTATAATGTTTGGCATACAGATATGTAATGTATTGGAATATATTCACAATTATGATAATAAAGGTCTAATTTATTTAGATTTAAAGCCTGATAATATCATAGTAGATGGTGATAATAATATAAGAATTATTGATTTTGATAATTCAATCTTTAAAGGTCAGTGTATAGATAGGAACTATGGAAGTATAGGTTTTGCTCCACCAGAGCAGTATTATGAAAGAATAGTTGACTATACGGCTGATATCTATAGTCTAGGAATGGTGCTTTTGTATATGGTTAATCATAGCTATATACAGTCTAATGATTTGTCCCCTGTAATTAATAAGTGTATAAGGCATAATTCATTTCAACGTTTTCACAGTGTAAAAAGTGTAAGAAAAGAGCTTGAAAGAATGAGGAAAAAGTATAAAAAAAATAAATCAGTTAATAAAAAGTCTCAAAGTATATACATATATGCAATAAAGCATGGAATAGGTGCAACTCATCTGGCTTTAAGTCTAGCTTCTTATATATCAAGAAATGGTTATAAAGTAATTTTAATTGGCAATGGATATGAAGATGATTTAACTAGCGAGGCAATAAAAGGAAATCTTCAAAAAGATGGGTCTTTTTTGTTAAAGGGAGTAAATATTATTACTAATTTTTCAAAAAATGTGAATTATGACTGTGATGTTGTGAATAAATATGACTATCAAATATATGATTGTGGAGTAATAACACAAGAAAATATAAAGGAAAATGGTAAATTTTTAACAATTCTTGTTACAGATAACGGCTACAGAAAAAAGATGTGTAATAAGATAATAAATGGTCTTTCAGACGATGTTATTATTGCTGTCAATCATATTGATGGAGAGTCATTTTATCAATTTGTAAAAAATTATAATAACCGTCACAAATTTATAAGAATACCATGTATATATAGGTGGTATGAGAAAAATACGCTCTTTGACAATATGGCATGGGACTTGTTAAATGAAGAAAGTGAGAGCTATTTTAATATAAAACCAAACAAGTCAAGTTGTATAAAGATATACAAGCTTACAAGCAAGTTTGTGAAAAAATTTATATTAAAAAGATTTGGATTTTTATAATAATTCACATATATTTGTGTGTAGGTAATTAGAATAATAAGGGAGTGTTGTATATATATTAAACGTAAAAATAATAAAAACATTTATTACAAAAAATTTATTGTAGGTTGTCTTGGTGTTGGACGTGGGGTTGGAAATACCAGTCTTGCTATATCGTTAGCGGGTTATCTTACAGGTGTATATGGGCTTAAAACAGTACTTATAGAGTGCAATGAGCATAGTGATTTTATGAAAATAAGAAAGATAATAGGAATACCTTATAGCAGTAAAGCAACGCATTTTGACTACCAAAGAATAAGTTTTTTTAAACGTGGTGACAGTAAGAATATTTCAGCTATAATGGCACAAGATTATGATGTTATTATTCTTGATATGGAGTATGGGTATAAGGACTGGAAGATAGACTTTTTAAGGTGCGATGTAAAATTGGCAGCAGTTGGACTGAATATGTGGAAAGTAGGATATTTAAAGACATTTTTAGACGATTGTAAGGACATAATTAAAACTGTAAAATATGTATCATTAACATATCCTAAGGCTACAGTAAAGACTTTAAAAAAGATTTATCAAATTAATTTAAGTAAAATACCGTATGAGGAAGATGTATTTTGTATACAGCCATGTAATATTGAATTTTATGAGAATTTATTAAAATAGAGTAACTAGCCTCTTTATGGGAAAATTTATATATCACAAAATAAAAATTAAGTTAAATAATAATCATAAAGTTCCCCTTTGTGAAAAATTAATTTTTAAATTTTAAATAAGTTCTTTGAAAAATTTCAATTTTATATTTTATAAAAATTTATTTGGTACAAAATTCAATTTTAAAGCTTTGTGTAACTATAAGAAATATGCTCTGCCAGTTTCTTATAGTTTGTTCAACAGTCGTTAAGTGTTGGCGTAATGAAAGACTTTTGTAGTTGTAGCACAAATAAAAGCACTATAAAACGTATATCAAAAAGATAGTAGCTTTATAGTGCTTTTATATATTAACAGTTGCAAAACCACATACCTTTAGGTGTGTGAATACACAGAGTTCGTTACCATTACCTTTGATTTTGGATATATTTTTCAACAATCTCTTGCGAAA
>URYE01000071.1 GCA_900551945.1 uncultured Eubacterium sp.
TTTGTTGTATTTTATCATTTATTTTTCATAAATAAGTGCATGTGGAAAATTTGCTTGAATACTTGCAGTCTGGGCGTTCTAAAATGAGTATATGGAGAATGCGTATGCAAAATATTGATGCTCTAAAAGACACTGTAATGGGAACACCACTTATTACAATAGTTGGAAATTCTGAAATTCATATTGAGAATTTTAAATCAATTGTTGAGTATGACTGTGATATGTTAAAAATGCTTACCAAAAAAGGGATGATTACTATTTATGGAAAATGTCTTGAAATAAAATACTATGATGATGAAGAAATAGCTGTAAAAGGGAAACTTGAGAAGATAGAATTATAATAGCATAGAAGGCGGATGGATATTTATGTTGAAACAGCAAAAGCGAATATCAACTTATGTTATTGTAAAAGTTTCTGGAAGCTCTACAGAAAGATTTCTTAATTTGTGTAGGCACAGAGGGATAAAATTTTGGGATATAACAGCAAATGAAGACGGTTTTGTCGGGAGCATTACAAGAACAGACTTTTTTAAATTAAAAGATATACGTTCAAAAACGGGCATGAAAATAAGAATATTGCAAAGAAAAGGAATACGTTTTTTATTATTTAAGTATAGAAAGCATTATTCTTTTGCAATTGGTATAATATTGGCGTGTATTATATTAAAACTGTGTAGTGTTTATATATGGGATATAGCATTTGAAGGAAATGTAGCATATACAGATAGTGTTCTGCTAAAACAGTTAAAAGACATTTCAGTAACGCCGGGACTAATGATAAAAGACATAAATTGTGATTATATCGAAAGCATTTTGCGAAGCAAGTATAATGATATAACCTGGGTATCTGCTGAGATTAGAGGAACACGACTTATAATACATATTAAAGAAAATGACAGTACAGTTACAGAAGTTGAAAATAGTACAGATGGTCGTGATATTGTTGCTACAGAAAATGGAGTTGTCACATCTATTATTACACGAAATGGAACGCCACTTGTAAAGGTAGGAGATACAGTTGAAAAGGGACAGATGTTAGTATCAGGAGTAGTGCCAGTGCATAATGATTCAGGAGATACAATAGGAAAATATTATGTAAGTTCAGATGCAGATATTTATATAAATACGACCTTGCTTTATACAGATAAGCTTGAAAAAGAGTATGAATATAAGAATTACACAGGAAGAAAGACAAAATACTTTATAATTGGTTTTGCACAAAATAACTTTGAAATAGGTTTTATGCCCGTAAAATATAACGAAGAAGATATTGTTACAGATACAAATGTGTGGAAGCTTACAGATAGCTTTTATCTGCCAATTGTTACAGGCTATAAAGATGTGCTTGAGTATGAAACGCAGCTTAAAGAATATACAAAAGAAGAAGCAGAACAACTTCTTATAAAAAAATTTAACAAGTATATTATAGATTTGTCAGAAAATAAAGTGCAAATTCTTTCAAATAGTGTTACAATAAATGAAGAGTCTGCAAGTTATTTAATGAATGGTAACATAGAGGTTAATATGCCTGCGTATGAGTATGCACAGCTTACGGATACATTGCAATTAACAGAAATAAATAATAAATAAACCATTTAATAACACACAAATCTTTATTGCGCAAAGTAATAATTTAGTTATAAGCAGCTAGTAAAGTTAAGTGTTAATTTAGCTTAGTCATAAAAGTTTTTGCAGATAAAGAGACTTTATTTTGTTAAAAGAGGTATAAAATGAGCGTAGTTGAAACAACCTTAGAAATTCCAGCCCAGTACAGTACGGCTGTATTTGGCCCATTTGATGAATATGTTAAAAAAATAGAAAAGACATTAAAAGTAACCATAGTTTCCAGAAATTCACATATAAAAGTTATTGGAGCTAAGTCAGACATAGATAGATGTGTTAAAGTACTTACAAGCCTTTTGGAGCTTGCAAAGCGAGGTAATGATATAACAGAGCAAAATGTTGATTATGCGTTATCACTTGTATTTGAAGAAAAGGAAGAAGCTATACTTGAGATAGACTCAGATGTTATATGTAGAACTATTACAGGTAAGCCTATAAAGCCTAAGACATTAGGTCAAAAGGAATATATTGACCTTATAAGAAATAAAATGATAGTGTTTGGATTAGGCCCAGCAGGAACAGGTAAGACGTATCTTGCAATGGCAATGGCTATTACAGCCTTTAAAAATAACGAAGTTGGAAGAATTATTCTTACAAGACCTGCAATAGAAGCAGGGGAAAAGTTAGGATTTCTTCCGGGTGATTTACAGAGTAAGGTTGACCCATATTTAAGGCCATTGTATGATGCTTTGTATCAGATAATGGGAGCGGAAAGTTTTGCAGCCAATATGGAAAAAGGGCTTATTGAAGTTGCACCTTTGGCATATATGAGAGGAAGAACACTTGATAATGCGTTTATAATTCTTGATGAAGCGCAAAATACAACACCGGCACAGATGAAAATGTTCCTTACAAGAATAGGTTTTGGCTCAAAGGTAATTATAACAGGTGACTTAACTCAAAAAGATTTGCCAAAAGACGCAGTATCAGGACTTGACGTTGCACTTAAAGTACTTTCAAGAGTTGATGAGATAGGCTTTGCAAAGATGTCAAGTAAAGATGTTGTAAGACACCCACTTGTGCAAAAGATTGTCAAGGCTTATGAAGAATACGAAGAAAAAATGAGCAAAACAGCCAAAAGACAAACTCGCAGAAAGACGGAGAAAAAGTCACAGTGATAAAGTTTTAACAATATAGTACTATCAATTAAGTCGCTAATTTATTGCAAGAAGCAATAAGTGAAGATTTGACAATAAGAATGGAGATATTATGACAATTAATATAGAATACGAAACAGACATAAAGTTAAATCTTGATTATGAAAAGATTATAAATGACGTTGTAAATGAAGCAATTGACTATGAAAAATGTCCTTATGAAGCAGAAGTCAATGTAATACTTACAGATAATGAAGCAATTCATCAGATTAATAATGAGTATAGGCAAGTAGATAGACCGACTGATGTGTTGTCATTTCCAATGATTAATTATAATACACCATCAGGTTTTGATGAATTAGAAGAAGATATGAATAGTAATCCACAGGATTATTTTAATCCAGAAACAGGAGAACTTGTGCTTGGTGATATTATTATTTCAGTAGAAAAAGTAATGGAGCAAGCAGCAAAATACGGTCACTCTGAAACAAGAGAACTAGCATTTCTAGTTGCACACAGTATGATGCACTTGTTTGGCTATGACCATATGGAAGCTGACGAAGCGAAGGTTATGGAGGCAAAACAAAAAGAAGTGCTAGACATTCTCAATATAACAAGATAGGGGAATTTTGATATTGAGTATGAAAAAGGGTAATAAAGCTATTGTAATGACAAGTGTTCTTTTGCTAATTGCTGTTGTATTTTTAGTATTATCTTTTCTGAAAAAGGATATGATAAATACTGCTAATATAAATAGTGACATAGAAAGTGACAATTCAATTGTATCAGACACTCAAAGTAATGACAGTATAAGTAATACAAATGATACGTCAGTTGTAAGTTATGAAGGACAAGTAAGGAGTATGCTTACGGGTGAATGGGTTGATGAAGATACTGCTAGGAGTGTTCCAGTTGCAGTTATGTATAGTAACATTTACGATGCAATGCCACAGTCATCTATAAGTTATGCTGATGTTGTATTTGAGTCACTTGTTGAAGGCGGGATAACAAGGCTTTGCTGTCTTTTTGAAAATCAGACACAGCTTGAAAAGATTGGGCCAGTAAGAAGTTGTAGAACGTATTATCTTATGTTTGCAAAAGAGTTTGAAGCAAATTATGTACATTTTGGCTATTCTGAATATGCGGAAAAATATTTAAAACAATCGAAGTTTCATTCATTAGATGGAATGGTTTATTGTAATTTTTATAGAACTGATGACAGAGTAGCACCTCATAATGCCTATACATCATGGGACGGCATTATGGAAAGTGTAAAAGAAAAAGGATATCAGACAGTTTATACATCTGACTATACATCGCCATTTACATTTAATACAGATGATAATAAAGATATAGTTATACAAAATGGTCAGGATTGTAGTGCGTTTTATGTGGGATATCCTTATAATAAGCCTTGGTTTGAGTATGATAATCAGACAAAAACTTATAAAAGATTTCAATTTGAAGCACCACAGATAGATGAACTTAATGGTCAACAACTGGCGTATAAGAATATTCTTGTAAAATATGTAGAGCCACAGTATTATGACAATGGCACGCCTAATTATAAAGTTAGTGGAACAGGAAAGGGGCTTTACATAACTGATGGAAAAGCTGTTGAAGTTACATGGGTAAAAAGGTCTGAAACAGAAGGCGCAACCAGGTATTATTATAGCAATGGAGAAGAAGTTATTTTAAATCAGGGAAAGACATATATTTGTCAAGTGGAAAGTACACAGGAGGTAAATATTACTTATGAACAATAATGAACATATTAAAAATTTGTCGGGAGTTAGTGATAAGTTCTTAATAGAATGTGCAAAAAAGGTAATGAAGAATTCATATTCTAAGTATTCAAAGTTTAAGGTTGGAGCTGCGCTTCTTACAGAAGATGGCAGAGTGTTTGACGGTTGTAATATTGAAAATGCTTCTTTCGGAGCTACAATCTGTGCTGAAAGAACGGCAGTAGTTAAAGCTATTTCAGAGGGCGCAAAAAAAATAAACCGCATTGCGATAGTATCAGATACACAAAAAACAACTCCGCCATGTGGTATATGCTTACAATTTCTTAAAGAATTTATGGACGAAAATGGCGTGATAATCCTTGAAGATGGTGATGAGATTTACAGATATACATTTAGCGAGATGTATCCAATGTCATTTTCTTTACAAGACTTTGAATAATAATATATTAGGTGGGTTATTATGCTAGAAAATAAATTAGGAATTACAGATTCTACAGAGCTTGCAAGACAAGAAGAAAAGTTAAGCAAAAAGAAAGCTATTGAAATGTTTGAAAGTGGCTTTTTAAATACACTTGATGCAGGAACATTTGAAAGCTTATCAAAGATAAATAAGTTTCTTTTTGAAGATATATATGATTTTGCAGGAGAGATTAGAAAAGTAAATATTTCTAAGGGTAATTTTCGTTTTGCTACAATTATGTATTTATCAGACGCTTTAAAAAATATTGAGAATATGCCACAAAGTAAGTTTAATCAAATAAATATCTATATTTTGTATAGAATTTTCTTATTGCTACAGCTCATAATTTTTGTTAGTGTGACAGCCATTTTTATTTATACAAATAACTAGCCAAAGTTAGTGTGAATAGACAACTTTGGCTAGTTATTTGTATAAATTTTTGTTAATGTGACCTATAGTTTTATTCTTTTATTAGATAGCCTGCCGTGTTAAGTGCCATTTCAACTTCATCAAGGATTGGTTCTGAGTAGGCGAGGACTGTGTGATAATGGACTCCTGAAGTTATTTTACATAAAGGTTCGGCATTGTCGTTTTGCATTTTTGTCTTGAATTTTGCGATATCATTTCTTGAATATATCTCAAGGGGAGCGGTGATTTTTCCATAAACAGGGTGGTCAATTGAGATATCGAGAACTTTTCCGCCTGCATCAATTATTGTGTTTAATTCGTCTTCAAATTGACTTTCATCATGGTTTACTTTGAAAATGCGTTTGCATTGAACGGGGGTGTTGATTATATAGCCTTTGTGGGTTGAGATTATATCTATATTATTAGCTCTTATAAGGGCTATGTCGTTGACAATCACTTGACGGCTGACACCGAGTTGTTTTGCTAGTTGTGTTCCTGAAAGTGGTTCATTAGAAGATGTGATTATATTTACTATACTTTTACGTCTTTCTTCGCCATTCATAAGTTTAATCCTTTCGTTTTTATTATTTTATTGTATTTCTAAAGTTGAGTAAATGCAAGAGAAAAATTTTCTTTTAGGGTGTGAAGGGGATATCAGTAGTATATAAACACACACACCAGAAAAAGAACAGTCATCTATATTTGTATGCATTCATCGAACAAGTGTGTTCGCTGGTGTCATACAAATATAGGTGGCTGTTCTTTTTAATGGTGCATTTAGTTTATATACTACTGATATCCCTATTGACGTTTTTGGCTATTCAAATAAGGGGGAAGTAAAATATGAATGTTTTGGCTATTCAGATAGGGGAGCGAAACATAAATGTTGTTGGTTGTTCAAAGTGGGTTTGGTTGAGTAAATACATAAAGGTTGGTGGGGTGAGCAAACTCAAAATTGGTGGGTTAAGTAAATTTGTGATGGGGATGTATAAATTGGGGTTTTTTGAAAAGAATTATATTAATGAAATAAATAAGGTTACTGTTTACGGCTTGTGGGCGGTAATGGTGAAGGGGTTTTTTATATGAATAAAAAGGATAATATTTATAAAAGGGAAACGGATATTGATGGTAAGTATCTTGATAATATAAATCATGTTAGAAGAAATGGCTATAAGAGAAATATTCAAAAGGAAATTTTGAATAATAGAAATGTTTCTCGAAGAACAGGTATTGTGGCAACAGGGATTATAATTGGGTTTACGGCTGTTGTTATGATTTTTGTGGTGATAGGAGTTAATAGAAGAAATGTAAACAAAATACAAGATAACACGCAGTTAAACAATCAAAGTGATATGGGGCTTAATGAAAATAATAAAAATGACTATACGAAGGTAGATAATACCGAGCTTGATTCTGATAATGATGAGAAGTCACAAGACGAGCTTGAAAAGGACAAGGCTGTTAATGCAGAGATGGAAAGAAGTGAAGCTGGTATGGCAAAGAATAGTAGTAGTCAAGAGTATTTTCTTATTATAAAAGACCATAGAGTTAATATATATAGAAATCAAGATAAACAATTTTATGATTTTGCTGATATAAATATTTCAGGCTTACCCGATGAAGTAGAAAAACAGCTTGAATATGGACTAGTTATCAAAGGTGAGCAGGAATTATATGATTTTCTACAGACGTATAGCAGTTGAGAAATGTATTAATATAATGTATAATAAAATATTAGAGTAAATATTAAGCAAGTTCTCACATTACAATTACCATTAGGGATTATGTTAAAGCCTTTTAGAATTAATGGTAAAATTTAATAATGAGAATTTTTGTGTAATAGATATTGTGTAACAGACGAAAGGGTTTTATCTATGAAAAAAGATAAATATAAAAAAAATAACAAAAGTCAAGGTACGCCTGTTAATAAAAAAGGTGCAAAAATAAATAAAACGCAAATTAAATCAAATAATAAACTTTTAGAAAAAAATAAATCACATAGTACAAAAAAAGAAAAGATAAACAAGGATTATAAAGATACAAAAGAAAATAAGAAAAAAATAAATATAACAGTTAGTGATAAAGAAAATAAGCAAAGCAATATTAAATTAGTAAAAAAAGAATATAAAACAGACTGTGTAGTAATCGGTGGCGGTGCGTCTGGTATGATGGCTTCTATTGTAGCGGCAAGAGCAGGTGTAGCTGTAACAGTACTTGAGCATACAAAAAGACTTGGAAATAAGTTATTGCAAACGGGTAATGGAAAATGTAATTTTACAAATCTTGATATGTCAAAGGACAAGTTTTTAAATAATGATAAAGATTTTGTCTGGCAAGTAATTAACAAGTTTGATGTGGAAGCTGTGCTGTCATTTTTTGAAGAAATAGGTATATATCATAAGTCAAAAAATGGATACATTTATCCACATTCAGAAACAGCGGCATCGTTACAAGAAGCATTAAGGCTTGCGCTTGATAAAGAAAAAGTCACAGTGCATGAAGCTTTTGAAATAGCTAATATTGAATATAATAATGATTGTTATACTATAAAAGGTACTAAAAAAGTTGAAAATAATGATGGTGAAGTATATCAAGATTACATTATCAAGGCAAAGAGTGTAATTATAGCGACAGGTTCGTGTGCATCACCAAAGACAGGTTCTGATGGCTCTGGTTATGAGTTGGCGAAAATGTTAGGTCACACTGTAAAAACGCCACTTCCTGCCCTTGTGCAACTTATTTCTGACAATCCATTTTGCAAGACTATGTCAGGTGTTAGAAGTACTGGAAATGTCAAGTTAATTGTCGATGGAAATATCATTTCACAGGACACAGGAGAAATACAGTATACGGATTATGGAATTTCAGGAATACCAGTATTTCAGGTAAGTAGGTATGCCGTAGAAAGTGTATACAATAAAAAAGAAGTTAATGTAATAATAGATATGCTTCCTGACTTTGAATATGATAAATTATGTGAAATGGTGTTAAAGAGTGTTGAAAGTGCTAAGAATAAGACAGTTGAGCAGTTCTTTGCTGGACTTTTAAATAAAAAGTTAGTTATAGCAGTAGCAAAGACTATAGGGCTTAATAGTGATGATAAAATATGCACATTAAAAGACAAAGATATAAAAAATATGTTGAACAATTTTAAGAAATTTAATATACATATTACAGGATATAAAGATTATGCAAATGCACAAGTTTGTCAAGGCGGTGTGCCGTTAGATGAGATAGAAGTTAGTACAATGCAGTCAAAATTATCTAACCACCTTTATTTTGCAGGTGAAATAACAGATGTTGATGGAATGTGTGGCGGTTACAATCTTCAATGGGCTTGGAGTAGTGGATATCTTGCAGGAAAAAGCGCAGCGGAAAGTATATTTAATAATAGAAAATAGAAAAGTGAAAAGGAAATATAAATGTTAAGAGTTAATCAAATAAAATTAAAATATAACCATTCTGACAAAGATTTAACAAAAGTTGTTCATAAGGCTTTGAATTTGTCAAAAAATGATAATTGTGAATATAGAATTTTTAAAAAGTCAATAGATGCAAGACATAAACCAGAGATAATGGCAGTTTATAGTGTTGATATATTGAGTGTAAAACACGATGGAAAAGTTCAAGAAGAAAGCAGAGTACTTAAAAAATGCAAAAATAAAAATGTAGTACAAGTTAAAGAGTATTTGTATACATTTCCAGTTAAACGTGATGTGAATATAGAATTAAAAGAAGAAGACAGACCAGTAATAATCGGCTTTGGACCTGCTGGAATGTTTGTAGCACTTAAGCTTGCACAAGCAGGATTAAGACCTATTGTTTATGAAAGGGGTAAATGTGTTGATGAAAGAAAAATAAGTGTTGACACATTTTGGCAAGGTGGCAAGCTTGATACTGAGTGCAATGTTCAATTTGGCGAGGGTGGAGCAGGAACATTTTCTGACGGCAAGCTAAACACTATGATAAAAGACCCGACAGGGCGAATAAGAGAAGTGTTAAAAACATTTGTAGAATACGGTGCAGACAGTTCTATAATGTATATTAATAAACCGCATATTGGAACTGATGTGTTGTCAGAAGTTGTAAAAAATATTAGAAATAAGATAATAAGTCTTGGTGGCGAAGTTATATTTAACAGTCGTCTTGATGATATTGTTATACATGACGGACAGCTTCACGAGCTTGTTATACATAATGTATTAACTAATGAAAATACAACAAGAAAATGTCACAATGTATGTCTTGCAATAGGGCATAGCGCAAGAGATACATTTTATATGCTTAATAAAAATGGTTTTGATATGCAGTCAAAGCCTTTTGCTGTTGGAATGAGATTGGAACACCCACAAGAGTTTATTGACTATAATGCTTATGCGGGCGCAAATTATAAACTCCCAGCAGCAGATTATAAAGTGACATATCAAACATCAAAGCAGCGAGGAGTGTATTCATTTTGTATGTGCCCAGGTGGATATGTTGTCAATGCTTCATCAGAAAATGAAAGAATTGCTGTAAATGGTATGAGTTATTCGGGGCGTGATGGAAAAAATGCTAACAGTGCAATAATAGTAACTGTAACAAAGGAAGATTTTGGAGATGGCATATTTGCAGGCGTGGAGTTTCAACGAAAGCTTGAGTCTTATGCTTACAGAGAAGGAAATGGTTCAATTCCCGTTCAGCTTTTAAGTGATTTTAAGCTTAACAGAATGTCAACTGGCTTTGGAAAAGTAATTCCGCAGATAAAAGGAAAATATCAATTCGGAGATATGAATAACGTATTACCAATAAGTGTGGCTGACGCAATAAAAGAAGCCGTAGGCGGTTTTGCAGAAAAAATTAAAGGCTTTGATATGGAAGATGCTGTATTTTCGGGAGTAGAAAGCCGTACATCAAGCCCAGTAAGAATATCAAGAGATGATATGTTAGAAGCCACAGTAAAAGGAGTATTTCCTTGTGGAGAAGGTGCAGGGTACGCAGGTGGAATTACATCTGCTGCAGTAGATGGAATTAAGGTGGCTGAAAAAATGGCACAAAAAATAATAGCTGACAAGATATAAAAAATATAGTAAAATATATTGTTAGTATATACAATATGAGTGTGGAGGAAAAAATGAATACTAGAGAGTTGTTAAAAGATAAAAAAAGAATTGTAATAAAGATAGGCTCATCATCACTTATGCACGAAGATACAGAAAAACTTAATCTTTTAAAGATTGAAAAGCTTGTAAGAATACTTGTTGATATAAAAAATTCTGGTAAAGAAGTTATCCTTGTGTCATCAGGGGCAATTGCTGTTGGAAAAAGTACAATCGGACTTCACAACAGACCTGATGGACTTCCAGTAAAGCAGGCGTGTGCAGCAATTGGTCAAGCAAAGCTTATGATGGTATATCAAAAGATATTTGCAGAATATAGCACAATAGCAGCGCAGGTTCTTCTTACAAAGAACACAGTTTTAAATGATGTAAGCAGAAGAAATGCAGAGAATACATTTAAAGAATTATTACAGTTAGGAGTAGTTCCTATTGTAAATGAAAATGACTCCGTTTCAACTTATGAAATTGAGCAGGTTCAGACCTTTGGTGATAACGACAGATTGTCAGCAATTGTTGCGTCTATTGTAGAAGCAGATTTGCTTATTTTACTGTCAGATATTGACGGAATGTACACTGATGACCCTAATAAAAATCCACAAGCTAAGTTTATAAAGCAAGTTGATAAAATAGATGATAAGCTTGAAAATATGGGAAAGTCAAGCTCTAGTAGTGGCGTTGGAACAGGTGGAATGTCAGCAAAGGTTGAAGCCGCAAAGATAGCAACTGCGTCAGGTGCAGATATGGTTATAACAAATGGAAATAATGTTGAAAATATTATCTCTATTATTACAGGAAAAGAAACAGGAACATTATTTTTAGGACATAAATCTGATAATTTCGATTTGATGGAATGGCTCTAAAATTAGTCATGCTTAATAAGCAAAGAGCTTTAAGGAGGGTTTAATGAATATAAAGCTTGTGACAAATATAGAAGATGGAATATATTCTCCCATTAATAGACAAGTAATGTTACAAACAGTTGATGACTCTTATCAGCTTGAGAATTATAGTGGGAAGAAGTTATACATACTTAATACTGCTACAAATGAAAGATTTGAGATACTTCCAACGTTAAAAAAATATAGTATAGCTGAGATTAATTATGCTGCTTATGAACATGATTATATAGTATTTACTTCTGCTGAATATATTAATGCCACAGATATTCGTATTATGTTTTATATGTATAATATTAATGATGAGAGTTCCAAAATAATAAAGACAATAGAAACATCAATTAACAGTTTGCAGACAGAATTAGTATTCAAGGTGTTTGTACTTGATGACAATTTTATTATATTTGAAACTGTAAAATATAATAATCCTGAAGGATTTGGTCCTGCGCTTATTAGTCGTGGGCTTGGTGAGCATGATATATGTCTTTGTAGTATTGAAGCTGAAGAAGAAATGAATATTGACAGTGGAATACTGTCAGTTTTGGGAATTGATAAGATTATACCACTTCATGGCAATATATGTGCAATTAAGCTAGGAAGTGCAATTCTTGAAGAAAAAGTGGAAGATGACCAACGTTTTGATAACAAGTATGAAGAAATAGTCGGGCTTATAAATGTAAAGCAGTTTATATCTGATATTAAGCTTAATCAAGAAAATATCTATATAGATGTATTAGATAAATGTGATGAAAATACTACATTTCCTTATATGATACAATATGGAAATGAGCTTGTATATTCAAGGGTTGATGTTAAAAAGAGAGTAGAAGAAGTAATTATATATGATTATGAAAATAAAGTAAAAAAAGTACGTCTTAACAGCGATATATTAAAAGTATCTGATTTGAGCCATACTTATATACTAGACGATATGCCTTGCGTAATTAGAAATTCAGAAGACGCAACACAGATAATTAATCTTAATACACAAAAGATTGAATTATCACTCGATTCAAAGGTGCGTATAGAATATATTCTTGGTGATTTGATAGTTACACAGCGAAGAACTGATAGAAAGCTTCTTAAAAACACATACTATATAGATGTATTTGTTTATCCTGATATGGAGCAAGCTGTGTTTTCCTCTAAAGGAAGCTATAAGGGGTGTATAGAATATTTTGATGATTTAATAATATTTACAAATTAGTAGAAAGGAATTGGCATTTGCCAATTAAGGAGATTTGAAAAATGGTTACAGATAAGACTATACAAAGAATAAATGAATTATATAGAAAGTCTAAAGCAGAAGGGCTTACAAAGGCAGAAGCTGCTGAACAGAAGAAGCTTAGGGCAGAATATGTTGCGGCATTTAGAAATAATTTAAGGGGAACTCTTGACTCCCTTAAAATTCAAAATCCAGATGGTTCTATAATTGATGTTAAAAAAAGACATGAAGAAAAGATGAAGGCTCAAAAAGAAGCAGAGCTTAATAATGCGTTAAAGAATGGAAATTAATATTATGGATAAGAAAATGGCAAGGCAGTATGTTAAGAATATTAAGAAAAGCATGAGTGAAGAAGATGTCTTGAGTAGAAGTAAGAGTGTTATAGAGAAAATATATAAGCTTGAAGAATTTAAGGAAAATGTTAATATTTTAACATATGTTAATTATAATCAAGAAGTCGTTACAAAGGATTTTATAAATGAGTGCATTGCTTGTGGCAAAAATGTTTATGTTCCAAAGGTGTATGGAAAAGAGATGAAGTTTCATAAGGTTAATTCGCTTGACGATTTAAAGCCGGGAGCTTATGGGATATTAGAGCCTGTTAATGAGTGTTCAGACGTTGATAGTGGCTTTATGGTTATGCCAGGTGTTGCATTTGATAAAAAGCTTAATAGAGCAGGGTATGGCGGTGGATATTATGACAGATACCTTGAGAAGCATACAAATATTTATAAGGCAGCAGTCTGCTTTGATTTTCAGATAGTAGATAATATACAAATGGAAGAATTTGATTTAAAACCAGATGTACTTGTAGCAGAGAGTGGGGTATATTATGGTGGAATTTAAAAAATGGTTAATTGAAAGATTTATAATAGAAAGAAAACGATTTGATAGGTCGGGTGTATATGCTTATACACAAAGAGTAATGGCATACAATTCAAATAAGATTGAAGGAAGTATATTAACACCAGAGCAAACAGCTTCGCTTTTTGACAATGGAATACTACCTGTAAATGATGACTATTACAGAGCCAAAGATGTAGAAGAAATGAACGGGCATTTTTTGATGTTTAATTATATGTTAGATACATTAGAAGATGATTTGTCGCAAGAGTTGATAAAAAGATTTCACTATGAATTAAAGTCGGGAGTTTTTGAAGATAGGGCGAATGGTTATGCGATAGGAGATTATAAAACACGACCTAATATGATAGGAATGTATAAAACAGTTGCACCAAAAGACGTAGAAGCCGAAATGGAAAAGTTGTTAGATTGGTATAATTCTCAAGAAAAAAATATAAATACACTTGCGCAATTTCATGCTAGATATGAGTCAATACACCCTTTTCAAGATGGCAATGGAAGAACGGGAAGAATGATTATTTTTAGAGAAAGTCTTAAATCAGAAAGTATTCAACCGTTTATTATATTAGATGAAAATAGGGGCGCATATATTGACGCATTAAAGGAATTTCAAGAAGAACAAAAGACAGATAAGTTAGTTGAATTAATGAAAAAAGAAGCAAGCGTTTATTATGAAGAATGTAAATACTTTATGTAAATAAAATATAATGATATTATGTTAAATTTAGTTTAAGTATTTTGATTAAAAAAGGCACGAAAGTGTCTTTTTTTTATACGATAAAATAGGGGATACCCTTAGTGTGCTGAAAGGAGTGGTACAATAACGAAAATCAACTGGAAAATTAGATTTAGAAATAAAGCTTTTGTAATAGCCTTTGTAACAGCTATAGTTGCATTACTATATCAGATTTTAGGAGTTTTAAATATAGTTCCAGCAGTCAGTAAAGATAACATTTTACAGATTGTAATGATAGTTATTAACTTACTTGTAACACTAGGAATTATTACAGACCCTACGACTTCTGGCGTTGCCGATAGTAAAGAAACACTAGAATGTGACAAGTTAAAGGACAGTGAAACGAAGAAAAATAAAGACTCAAAATAAATTATTGGAGGGCAATATGTATAAGGTAATTGATGTTTCATCGTATCAAAAAAAAGATTCTATAGATTTTGATATGATTAAAAATAGTGACGTTCATGGTGTAATAGCAAGGGCAGGATATG
>URYE01000072.1 GCA_900551945.1 uncultured Eubacterium sp.
CTAGTACCACAGGCTTATAGCCGCAGAGCAAACCACCAGCTGAGCTGGTGGTCATGATTTTGTAATGAAAAAGTTTGTAAAATATGTAATAATATAAAAAAGTTTAGAATAAAAGAAAGGTATTACTTAACAGTATAAGGTAAGAGTATGGAATATGTAATCGAAAACGAATTTTTAAAGGTAACAGTTAATCAAATGGGGTGTGAAATTACAGATATCACATCAAAGAAAAATAACAAAAAATATCTGTGGAACGGAAATCCTGAAGCTTGGAAAAGACATTCCCCAGTCCTATTTCCATTGATAGGACGTTATAAAGATGATACTTCAATCTATGATGACAAAGCATATCATATGGGACAACATGGTTTTGCACGAGATATGGAGTTTAGTCTTGTAGCCCATTCAAATGATGAAATAATAATGAAACTAACACAAACACCAGAAACACTTGAAAAATATCCATTTAATTTTGAATTAGAATGTGGATATAAGCTTCAAGACAACGAAATAAAAGTGATTTGGAAAGTTCACAACACTAACGAAAAAACAATGCACTTTAGTCTAGGTGGACATCCAGCATTTATCGTTCCTAAAAGTAGTGAAGAAGCTACAATAAAAAATGCCATAGGCTGTAAAGTTTTATTTAAAAAGAATGGAAACATAGTACAAGATATACAATACAATCTACTCAATGAAAATGGTCTTGTAATGCCACAACAGTATAACTTTAATTTAACAAATGGAGAAGTTGAAGTAACACAAGATTTCTTTGACAAAGATGCTTATATCATAGAAAATACACAAGCTGATGAAGTATCATTAATAGACAAGACAGATGAAAAATTTATCACAGTAAAATTTGATACACCGGTATTTGGAGTGTGGTCAGCTGCAAATAAAGGCGTACCATTTGTATGTATAGAACCCTGGTACGGCAGAGCAGACGACATCAACAGCGACAACCAGTTACAAAACAGAAAATGGGGCAACACTCTACAAGCAGGAGAAGTCTTTGACAAAAACTACACAATCCAAGTTTATTAAATAAAATTTACTCAAATATATGTTTAATACTATAAATGCGCAAATTAAAAATATTGCACAATGTTGTCCATATCACAAAGACATATTATATAAAAATGAGTTCTAAATGCAAATAAAAAGAGAGTATTTTTGTAAATTTTTCTGTATTTACTCATTTATAGTTTAATAAATATAAGAAACAAACTATTATCTTCATATTTGAGCATAAGAGTAGTGGTAGAAAGCATATTCAAAACATTTTCCGAATGAACAAGAAAACTTAAAAAATAAGTCAAACTCAAGCAAAAACTCATAAATATAAGACTGTTAAAAAATAAAAGTACAAAGTTAATAGTAGATAGTCCACGAACAAGGATAAGTGCAACAATAGAAAATAATAGCCACAACCCTAAACAAAAAATAACAGAACATCCAATAAGATATAAATTTCTTTTAAAAGAAGACATACTGCTACATTTAATTCTAGCATCAATATTTTTATCCCTAAAAATAATAAGAACAGTGCCAAGTGTCAAAATACATACTGATACAAAAGCATAAGGTATATATTTAAAGTAAAAATACAATGACTCATCATCAGTATTGTTGTTAATAATCTCCATACTAGCAGTAGTGTTAATAGAACTGTTAGTAAGTGATATAGCTTCTTCATTAGAATATCCAGCTTTAAGGCAAGAATTGAGAACTTTTAAATAATCTGAAATACAGTTATCAAGATAATAAGCAGAGGTGCTTTGTGTATCCTTAACATTTTCAATAAGAGAAAAATCAGAACTAAACCCTTCTCGTATAAAAAGAGCATAAGATATATTTCTGTTAAAAAGTTCATCACAAATAGTTTCGTTGTCATCTTTTATATTTACTATATTTTGTGTACTGTCAAGGTAATTGTAAAGTGCATGACTCAAATCAGAGTTATCATAATCAAAGACAGCAATATTAAGGCTTGTTGCTTCAAAAATGTTGTTATAAATAAGTGGCGAAAAACCCCATAGCTTGCTGTGGGGCTGAAAGCCACGAAAATAGTTGATATTGCAAGTAAAATAGTGTACAATAAATTTAACAACTGAATATTAGGTTCTACGGAGTAGTCTTTCCGTAGGTAAAATGTTCAAAGCAGGACGTTCGTTTAGAACAGGGAGAATGACTATGCTTCCTTGTAGAAATACAGAAGACAATCGCTAATGTGGTCGTAGGACTGCTTGATTGTTAAGTTCGCTGCTCTGATAAAAAAACAGTATATCTAAAGTTTGAAAATGATGTATCTTACTGTAAAATATCAACAGTTAGAACCTTCATAGCTTGCTATGAAGAATAGTCACATAATTATAAAAGAAAGGCGATGAATGAATGGGCAGGAAAGAAAGCTACGAAGCAAAAACTGAGCAATTAATTCAGCCGTTAATTGATGAGAACAATTTTGAACTAGTTGATGTTGAGTATGTAAAAGAGGGTAGCGACTGGTATTTAAGAGTTTACATTGATAAAGAGGGCGGCATAACTGTTAATGACTGCGAACTTATAAGCAGAGCATTTAATGAGATATTAGACAGAGAGGACTATATTAGTGACCAATATATTTTTGAAGTAAGTTCTCCAGGACTATTAAGACCGCTTAAAAAAGAAAGAGATTATGAAAAGAGCATTGGAAGACTTATAGATATTAAGCTTTACAAGGCAGTTGATAAGTGCAAAGAATTTACAGGTGTTCTTAAAGCATATGATAAAGATACAATAACACTTGAGATGGATAATGGCGAAGAACTTAAGTTTGACAGAACTAATCTTGCCATGATTAGATGGGCATTTGTAGATTAATATTAAGTGTAATAAAAACATTAGTAGAATGAAAGGATTTTATTTATGAATAAGGAATTAATAACAGCATTAAATTTACTTGAAAAGGAAAATGGTATCAGTAAGGAAGTAATGTTTGATGCAATTGAAAAGTCACTTATGGATGAATATAAAACACAATTTAATACAGTTGAGAATGGTAGAGTTGTTCTTGACAGAGTAACAGGTGATTTTCATATTTATTCAGACAGAAAGGTTGTTGAAAAGGTTATTATACCTGAGAATGTTCAGGATAATAATAAAAGAAACACTGAAAAGTATATTTCAGCTACTGAAATATCACTTGCAGACGCAAGAAAGATTAAGCCAAGTTGTCAGATTGGTGATATTGTAACAGTAGAAGTTAAGTCAGAAGAATTCTCAAGAAGAGCTGCTAAGAATGCTAAGGGTACAATTGTTCAGAAGATAAGAGAAGAAGAAAAGGCTGCTATTTATAATGAATATCATTCTAAGGAAAAAGAAATCATCACTGGTGTTGTTCAAAGAATTGATGAAAAGGGCAATATTTTAGTTGATATCGGAAGAACACAGACAACTCTTAAAGTTAGTGACCAAGTTCCATCAGAACACTTTGAAAGAGGCGATAGAATTAAGCTTTACGTTGTAAGTGTTTCTAATAAGGAAAAACCGGGAACACTTGTAAAAGTATCAAGAGTATCACCAATGCTTGTTGAAAGACTTTTTGAAGAAGAAGTAACAGAAATCAAAGATGGCATTGTTGAAATTATGGGTATTGCAAGAGAAGCAGGTTCTAGAACTAAGATGGCAGTAAGAGCTAAAGTTCCTAATGTAGACCCAGTTGGTGCTTGTGTAGGTATTAACGGTGCAAGAGTTAAGGCTATTGTTAATGAACTCGGAAATGAACAGATTGATATTATTGAATGGGATGAAAATCCAGCACAGCTTATTGTAAACGCATTAAGTCCAGCAAAGGTTATATCAGCAATGGCTAATGATGAAGAAAAGAAGGCAGAGATAGTTGTTTCAGAACAACAGCTTTCACTTGCTATTGGTAAGTCAGGACAGAATGTAAGACTTGCAGCAAAACTTACAGGTTTTGGTATTGACATCAAGAGTGAAGCAGATGCTAATGCACAAGATGCTGAAGAAAATGATGATGAAGAATTATCATTTACAGAAGCTGATAATATTGATAGTGTTGAAGATGAAGCAATTGAAGTATCTGAAGATACAGACGTTGTTGAAGAATAATTAATGGGAGTTGATATATTTGGGCGTTACTAAAAAAGTTCCTCAAAGACAATGTATAGGTTGTCACGAGATGAAAAATAAAAAAGACCTTATAAGAATATTAAAGACAGAAAATGAAGGTATTATAATAGATAATACTGGAAAAAAGAATGGTAGAGGCGCTTATATATGCCCTAACATGGCTTGTCTTGACAAGGCGATTAGTACAAAAGCACTTGACAGGTCTTTTAAAATGGCTGTAGATAAAGACGTATACGAACATTTAAAAAAGGAGTTGGTAGATATTGAAACAAGATAGAGTACTATCAATGATAGGGCTTGCACAGAAGGCTGGAAAAGTGGCAAGTGGTGAATTTGCTACTGAAAAGGCTGTTAAGACTAAAAAAGCGTCAGTTGTAGTTGTTGCTTCTGATGCGTCAGATAATACTAAGAAGATGTTTTCTGATATGTGTAAGTACTATAACGTACCAATATATTTTTACAGTGACAAGGAACAGCTTGGCCATGCGATTGGAAAACAATTTAGAGCATCGCTTGCAGTGTTAGATTCAGGTTTTAAAAATGCAATAGAAAAGCATATCAAAAATGGATTGGAATAACAATATAACTAAAGGTATTTAGTTTTGTTTATTCGGAAGAGAGGTTAAATGGCAAATATGAGAGTTCATGAATTGGCAAAAGAATTAAACATTTCATCAAAAGAGATTATAGAAACTTTGAATAATGACACAAAGACATACAAATCAGTCAGCGGTCTTGGCGAAGCAGAAATATCTATAATAAAAAATAAATATGGAAAAGGCGGAAGCGTGAAAACAGATAATAAAACAATCGAAAATAATAATGAAGTAAAAGATACAGAAGCAAAGACTCATATATCACAAGTATTTTATCCACAAAATAGCAAGAATAATGGCAATGATAAGAGTCAAAATAAGAATGATGGACGTAATCAGGATAACAGAAATAATCGTAATTCTGATAACAAGAATGGAAACGGTAATGTAAGAGGTGACCGTAATTCCGACAATAGAAATGGTCAAGGTGGTTATAGAAATAATCGTAATTCTGACAACAGAAATGGTCAGGGTGGCTACAGAAATGACCGCAACTCAGACAACAGAAACGGTCAAGGCGGATATAGAAACGACCGCAATTCAGACAACAGAAACGGTCAAGGCGGATATAGAAACGACCGCAACTCAGACAACAGAAATGGTCAAGGTGGTTACAGAAATGACCGCAACTCAGATAACAGAAATGGTCAGGGTGGCTACAGAAACGACCGCAACTCAGACAATAGAAATGGTCAAGGCGGATATAGAAACGACCGCAACTCAGACAACAGAAATGGTCAAGGCGGATATAGAAATGACCGTAACTCAGATAATAGAAATGGTCAAGGTGGCTTTAGAGGTGACCGTAATTCAGATAATAGAAATGGTCAAGGCGGCTTTAGAGGCGACCGTAACTCAGATAACAGAAACGGTCAACAAAGACGTAATGACAGACGTGATTCTGCGCCAAAGGATGATTTTATCTTTGAAACAAAGCCAGATTCAAGAAAGGTTGACAACAGAAAAGATAATAAGAAGAATGACAGACGAAAAGACAATGAGTCAAAAGAAAATCTTAAGTTTGTAAATAGTCAGCTTGCTAAGAAGTCTGTTAAGAAGGAAGAAAAGGAAGAAGAAACAATTAAGCAACTGGTTCTTCCAGATACACTTACAATTAAGGAACTTGCTGATAAGATGAAGGTTCAGCCATCAGCACTTGTTAAGAAGCTTTTCTTACAAGGTAAGGTTGTTACAATTAATCAGGAAATTGATTATGATGCAGCAGAAGAAATAGCACTTGAATATAATTGTATTTGTGAACATGAAGAAAAGGTTGATGTTATTGCAGAACTTCTTAAGGAAGATGAAGATGCACAGGAAACATTAGTTCCAAGACCACCAGTAGTATGTGTAATGGGACACGTTGACCACGGTAAGACATCACTTCTTGATGCTATCAGAGAAACTCATGTTACTGCAAAGGAATCTGGTGGTATTACACAAAAGATTGGTGCATATACTGTAGATATTGATGACCATTCAATTACATTCCTTGATACACCAGGACATGAAGCATTTACAGCGATGAGAATGAGAGGTGCTCAAGCTACTGATATTGCAATTCTTGTAGTTGCTGCTGATGATGGTGTTATGCCACAGACTATTGAAGCTATTAACCATGCAAAGGCTGCTGGTGTAGATATAATTGTGGCAGTTAATAAGATTGATAAGCCAAGTGCTAATATTGAAAAGGTTAAGCAGGAGCTTACAGAGTACGAACTTATTCCAGAAGATTGGGGTGGTTCAACAATATTTGTACCTGTATCAGCTCATACTAAAGAGGGTATTGATGACCTTTTAGAGATGATTTTATTAACAGCAGAAGTACATGAACTTAAGGCTAACCCTAACAGAAAAGCAAGAGGTATCGTAATCGAAGCCGAGCTTGATAAGGGACGTGGTCCAGTTGCTACAATTCTTGTACAAAAAGGTACTCTTAAGGTTGGTGATAATGTTGCTGCTGGTGCGTGTCATGGTAAGATAAGAGCTATGATAGATGATAAGGGACGCAGAGTTAAGAGTGCAGGCCCATCAACTCCAGTAGAGATTTTAGGTCTTAATGATGTACCTAACGCAGGTGAGATTATTATGTCCTTTGACTCAGATAAGGAAGCTAGAAGCTTTTCTGAAACATTTATTAGTGAAGGAAGAAAGAAGCTTCTTGATGACTCTAAGCACAAGGTTTCACTTGATGCTTTATTTGAGCAAATTCAAGCTGGTAATATGAAAGAATTAGGTATTATTATCAAGGCTGATGTACAGGGTTCAGTAGAAGCTGTTAAGCAAAGTCTTTTAAAGCTTTCTAATGAAGAAGTTGTTGTTAAGATTGTACATGGTGGTGTTGGTAATATTAACGAGTCCGATGTAGTATTAGCTTCAGCATCTAATGCTATTATTATTGGATTTAATGTTAAGCCAGATAATCAGGCAAGAATAGTTGCTGAAAGAGAAAAAGTTGATTTAAGATTATATAACGTAATCTACAATGCTATAGCTGACGTTGAGTCTGCCCTTAAGGGTATGCTTGAGCCAATTTATGAAGAACAGGTAATTGGTCATGCAGAAATTCTTCAGATATTTAAGGCTTCTGGTGTTGGTAATATTGCGGGAGCAATTGTAAAAGACGGTAAGATTACAAAGAATGCTTCTGTAAGAATTACAAGAGAGGGAGAAAAGATATTTGAAGGCCCTATTGCAACTCTTAAGAGATTTAAAGATGAAGTTAAGGAAGTTAAGGGTGGCTTTGAATGTGGTCTTGTATTTGAAAAGTTTGGCGACATTCAGGAAGGCGATATTGTAGAAGCATACGAAATGGTTGAAGTTCCAAGATAAATTATAAGGGACTGCCGTAATAAAAGATTTTTATACAATTTATAATATATTAGGGGCTGTCGCAATAAGAAAATCTTCTACAAAATATAGATGTTTATAATAGTCAATTCTATATCTTGTGTATATTTTTATTAATGCGACAGCCTTTTATAATATTTGTATATAATTAATATGTTATTTTTAGAATGACTAATATAAAGTTGATTTATGAAGATAATAAAAATTTTTAGAAAGGAATACTAATATTTAGTAGTAAGATATATGCGTAAAAATAGTGTTAAGAATACTAGAATTAATGGCGAAGTATTAAAGGAATTAAGCAATATAATAAGAAGTGAAATAAAAGACCCAAGAATTAATCCGATGACATCGGTAGTATCTGTAGAAGTTGCACCAGATTTAAAGACTTGTAAGGCTTATATAAGTGTATTAGGTGATGAACAGTCACAACAGGATACAATTAAGGGACTTAAGAGTGCAGAAGGTTATATAAGAAGACAGTTGGCAAGAAATATTAATCTTAGAAATACTCCTGAGATTAAGTTTATTCTTGACCAGTCAATTGAATATGGCGTTAATATGTCAAGACTTATTGACGAAGTAACAAAGCATGACGAAGAAAGTCATGTAAATGATGAACAAAGTATTGAAAGTAACGAACAAGAGTAATGTTAATACTATCAAGTAAGGGCTTTGCTTATATTAATTAAATAAGTTGAAACTTGCTTGATAGTGTTATAATAGGCTTATTTGTAGAAAGGGGCTTTTATGAATATTATTAATGAATTAGAAAATGCAAAAACTGTTGGAATTACTGGACATATACGTCCTGATGGTGATTGTATAGGCTCAACATTAGGATTGTATAATTATTTAAAGCTTAATATGCCACAGCTTGATGTTGATATTTATCTTGAAAAGCCTTTAGAAGAATTTTCCTATCTTGCAGGCATTAATGATATAAAGACAGAACCAGATGTTAATAAAAAATATGATGTGTTTGTTGTATTGGATTGTAGTTCAATTGATAGAATAGAACCATTTATAAGTTGTTATAATAATTCTAAAAAGACAATATGTATAGACCATCATGTAAGTAATTCTGATTTTGCAAATGTTAATCTTGTAGAGCCTAATTCAAGTTCAGCTTGTGAGGTATTGTATACAACATTTGACGAAGATAAAGTTGATAAAAATGTGGCAGAATGTATCTATACTGGTATAGTACACGATACAGGTGTGTTTAAATATAGCTGTACATCGGCAAGAACAATGACAATTGCTGGAAAGATGATGGAAAAAGGTATTGATTACTCTGATATAATAGACAATAGCTTTTATAAGAAATCATATATACAAAATCAGATATTAGGCAGAGCATTGCTTGAAAGTGTGCTTTTTTATGATGGCAAATGTATCTTTTCAAGTGTTACAAAGCATGAAATGGAATTTTATGGTGTAACAGGTAAGGAGTTAGGTGGCATTGTTGAGCAGTTAAGGCTTACAGATGGCGTTGAAGTAGCTATTTTCTTATATGAAACAGGTGATGGTGAATATAAGGTAAGTATGCGTTCAAAGAAAGTTATAGATGTAAGCAGTATTGCTGTGCATTTTGGTGGCGGTGGTCACATAAGAGCAGCAGGCTTTACGGCAAGTGGCACAGTATATGATATAGTTAATGGCATAGGAGCTATGATTGAAGAACAGTATAAGCAATTGAAAGCAGATTAAAGGATTGTATTTATGAATGGCATTATAAATGTATATAAAGAGCAGGGGTATACATCTCACGATGTTGTTGCAAAGTTAAGAGGTATACTCCACATGAAAAAAATAGGTCATACAGGAACACTTGACCCTGACGCTGTTGGAGTTTTACCAGTGTGTATTGGCAGAGCAACTAAGTTGTGTGGAATGATAACAGATTGGGGCAAGGCTTATGAAGCAGTCATGCTTCTTGGAACTCGTACAGATACACAAGATGTATCAGGAACAGTATTAGAACAAAAAGAAGTAAATGTCACAGAAGTTCAGATAATGGATACTATTAATTCATTTGTTGGTGAATATGACCAGATACCACCGATGTATTCTGCGTTAAAGCACAATGGGAAGAAGCTTTATGAGCTTGCAAGACAAGGGATTGAAGTTGAAAGAAAAGCAAGAAGAATTAATATATCATCAATTCACGTTAATGAGCTTAATCTGGAAGATAAGGTAAAGACAGTTACATTTACAGTTGAATGTTCAAAAGGAACTTATATAAGAACTCTTTGTGAAGATATAGGCAATAAACTAGGTTGTGGTGCGTGTATGCAGTCACTTAAACGTACAAGAGTTGGGCTTTTTGGGACAGATACAAGTTATACACTTTCTCAGCTTCAAGAACTTGCAGACAATAGTAAAATAGAAGATGTAATAATAGCTGTTGACAATATGTTTCCAGATTATCCAAAAGTTACAGTTTGTGAAGGCTTTGACAAGCTTTTATACAATGGCAATAAGTTGCCTGAAAAAGCTATCATAGGGGAAATTGGTGACAATAAAGAGGTAAGGTTATATAATAATAGTCAAGAATTTATTGGTATATATAAATATGAAAAAGGTGAGTTTATTCCTGTAAAGATATTTTATGAAAGCTAATATTCAAATGGATATTTGTAATTTGTTTGATAATTGTTTATAACAATAATAATAGTTGTATATTGTATCATAAGTGGGGCTGCTTTTGATACAAACAAGTTTTATTGTAATAGTTAGTAGCTTAATTAATAGTGTTAAATAGGAAAATTTGCTCTAAATATATAATTTGACAGAAATGAAAGGCGGTACTTGGGGTTAATGAAATACATTCAGGGAGTAGAAGAATTTCGATTGAATGAACCAACTGCTGTAACACTTGGGAAGTTTGATGGAGTTCATATCGGACATCAGAAGTTGATATCTATTGTTAAAGAGAAAGCAATACAAAATGATGTTCTTTCAGTGGCATTTACTTTTGATAGAATTCCACTTAGTATATGTCCACAAAATTTTCAACATTTTATAACTACTAATACTGAAAGAAAAAGAATAATGGAAGAATATGGGCTTGATGTAGAAGTTGAGTATCCATTTACAGAAAGGCTTATGAATACTGAGCCAGAAGAATTTATAAAGCATATTATAATTGGCAAGCTTAATGCTAAATATGTTGTTGTTGGAACTGATTACAGATTTGGCAAAAATAGACTAGGCAATGTTGATATGCTTATTGAAAAAGGTCCTGAATACGGTTTTGAAACGATTGTAGTTGAAAAAGAGAAGTATCAGGAAAGAGAGATAAGTAGTACATATGTTAGAGAAGAATTAAAGCTTGGTCATATGGAAACAGCTAACATGTTACTTGGAAGACCATATTCTATATATGGAATTGTTGCAAAAGGTAATCAATTGGGAAGAACAATTGATATTCCGACTGTTAATATTTATCCATCAGAAAGTAAGCTTCTTCCACCAAATGGAGTCTATGCTTCTGTTACAGAGTTTGATGGCAAAAAATATTATGGCGTAACAAATGTAGGAACTAAGCCGACAGTAAGTGATGATTTTGAGATAAGTGTTGAAACTAATATCTTTGATTTTGACAGAGATATTTATGGAAAAAGTATAAATGTATCTTTAATGCACTTTTTAAGACCGGAGATGAAGTTTGAATCAATAGAGGCACTTCAAAAGCAAATGAAAAGTGATGCTGAGTTTGCAAGAGATATGTTTATGGTAAAATAAAAAATTAAATATATTATAAAACTTAAGTATAAAAATAGCTTGCATGTATGATAAATATATGATATATTAATAAAGTATGTTAGCCACTATTCAGTATTAGGACACTCCGACCTAATTCTTAGTAGTAGGTGATTAATTGAAGGAGGATATATACGATGATATCAAAGGAAAAGAAATCAGAAATTATTGCAACTTATGGAAGAAAGCCTGGAGATACAGGTTCACCAGAAGTTCAGATTGCTATTCTTACAGCTAGAATTGCTGAACTTACAGAACATTTAAAGGTTAATCAAAAGGACCATCACTCAAGAAGAGGTCTTCTTAAGATGGTTGGTAAGAGAAGAGCATTACTTGAATACCTTAAGAAGAACGATATCGAAGGTTACAGAAACCTTATCGCTCGTTTAGGAATTAGAAAGTAATTTAACTTATTAGGGCGGAGTGTATACACTCCGCCCGTTTGTTTTTTGTATTTTCATAATGGATAAGCCGAGACTGCTGAAATATATATTTTTTGTAATATTGATTTTATATACTTACAAGGACAACGAGCCAAAGTCTGTGTTTACACAAAGTCTTAATGGCTGAAAATATAGTTTGAGAAACTATCAGAATTTGTTTGTTATAGTTTAATTAAGCTATAAAATGTATATTTCAGTTGTTTCGGACCATATTGAAGATAACAGTTATAGTTCAAGTTTTGGACATATCATAAATAAGCATATAAGTTAGACAGATAGATAGGTAAATAATTGCCTAAAGATTATAATAAGCCTAAAAGGCAGAATGGAGAATTTATGTTTAAGCAGTATACTATGGAACTTGCTGGCAGAACACTTTGTGTTGATATTGGCAGAGTGTGTGCGCAGGCTAATGGTGCGGCTTTAATGCACTATGGAGATACAGTTGTGCTTTCAACAGCTACAGCTTCTAAAGAACCAAGAGAAGGGGTTGACTTTTTCCCTTTAAGTGTTGAATACGAAGAAAAGATGTATTCAGTAGGAAAAATCCCAGGTGGATTTAATAAAAGAGAAGGTAAGGCTTCAGAAAATGCTATCCTTACATCAAGAGTAATTGATAGACCAATGCGTCCTCTTTTCCCAAAGGATTATAGAAATGACGTTACACTTAACAATATGGTTATGTCAGTTGATACAGAATGTAGACCAGAGCTTCTTGCAATGTTAGGTTCAGCTCTTTGTGCTTCTATTTCAGATATTCCATTTGACGGTCCATGTGCTACTACACAGATTGGTCTTATTGATGGTGAATTTATTGTCAATCCATCACAGAAACAGTGGGCAGAAGGTGATTTACAGCTTACAGTTGCTTCAACAAGCAAGAAGGTTATTATGATTGAAGCTGGTGCTAATATTGTACCAGAAGATAAGATGCTTGAAGCTATTTATATGGCACATGATATTAACCAGACAATTATTGAATTTTTCAATAAGATTGTTGCAGAAGTTGGAAAAGAAAAGCATGCTTATGTAAGTTGTGCAGTTCCAGCAGAGATGTTTGAAGCAATGAAGAAGATTGTTACTCCAGAAGAAATGGAAGTTGCTGTATTTACAGATGACAAGCAGACTCGTGAAAAGAACATTGATGAAGTAACAGAAAAGATGAAAGAAGCTTTTGCTGATAATGAAGAATGGCTTGCAGTATTAGGAGAAGCTGTATATCAGTATCAGAAGAAAACTGTTCGTAAGATGATTTTAAAAGACCATAAAAGACCAGATGGTAGAGCTATTGACCAGATAAGACCACTTGCAGCAGAGGTTGATATTATTCCTAGAGTTCATGGTTCTGCTATGTTTACAAGAGGACAAACTCAGATTTGTGATGTTGTTACACTTGCACCTTTATCAGAAGCTCAAAAGATTGATGGACTTGATGAAAATGTTACAACTAAAAGATATATGCACCACTATAACTTCCCATCATACTCAGTTGGTGAAACTAAGCCATCAAGAGGTCCTGGACGTAGAGAAATTGGTCATGGTGCATTAGCTGAAAGAGCACTTCTTCCAGTAATTCCATCAGAAAAGGAATTTCCATATAGTATTCGTGCTGTTTCAGAAACATTTGAATCAAATGGTTCTACATCAATGGCTTCTACTTGTGCTTCATGTATGTCATTAATGGCTGCTGGTGTTCCACTTAAAGCTATGGTAGCTGGTATTTCATGTGGTCTTGTGACAGGTGATACAGACGATGATTATGTTGTATTAACAGATATTCAAGGTCTTGAAGATTTCTTTGGAGATATGGACTTTAAGGTAACTGGTACTACAGAAGGTATCACAGCTATTCAGATGGATATTAAAATTCATGGTCTTACAAAGCCTATAGTTGAAGAAGCTATAAGAAGAACTAGACAGGCAAGACTTTTTATTATGGATACATGTATGAAGAAGGCTATTGCACAACCTAGAACACACGTTGGAGAATATGCGCCAAAGATTATTCAGACACAGATTGACCCAGCAAAGATTGGTGAAGTTGTTGGTCAACGTGGTAAGGTTATCAATGCTATTATTGAAGAATGTGGTGTTAAGATTGACATTACAGACGATGGTTCTGTATCTGTATGTGGCGTAGAGCAGGCCGGCATGGATAAGGCTATGAAGTATATTAAGACTATAGCAGAAGACTTTGAAGAAGGCGTAATCTACGAAGGTAAGGTTACAAGTATTAAGGAATTTGGTGCATTTGTTGAATTTGCTCCAGGTAAAGAGGGCATGGTTCATATTTCTAAGATATGTAATGAAAGAATTAACCATGTTGAAGATGTTCTTACACTTGGTGATGTTGTAAAATGTAAGTGCATGGGCAAGGATAAGATGGGAAGAATTAGCTTTTCTATTAAAGACGCTCAGTAAAAGTCTAATATGAGATTGTAAATGTATTCTAAAAAATATTTTATATATTAGAACACTTGCAATCTCATACATATAAAATTTTAATATTAAGAAAGGAGGAGTCACTTTTTTAAGTGGCGAAAGGCATAATGGTAGATAATAATTGTGCATATTGTGTAGAGGGTGAACTTGTAGATAAGTTCGGTATCAAGATTTGTGAACTTGAAACATCTAAAGTATATTTATTTAAGGAGCAGAGCCATCCAGGAAGATGTATAGTAGCTCATAAGAAGCATGTAGGTGATATGAATGAGCTCACAGCAGAAGAAAGAGCTGCTTATTTTGAAGATGTTGCAAGAGTA
>URYE01000073.1 GCA_900551945.1 uncultured Eubacterium sp.
ATGACAATCTTAATACAGCAATTTTAAATGATTAATTAAGAAAAGGGCAATTTATAATGCCCTTTTATTTTCTATTACAATATTTTATTTAATTCTATTAATATTTTATAAATATGATATATTGTTATAAAGATATACACATGGAAGAAATTTACAATGTATTTAATAATAAAATATATTCAACTTATTATAGTAATATGATAATATAGATTAGAAAAGGAGTTCATAATGATATCAAATCAGATTTTACAGACAACAGTTGATGGGCTTAAGTCTATTTCAAGGGTTGATTTGTGTGTTATAGATGCAGATGGAAAGATTGCAGCAAAGACATTTGAAGACACATCAGGGTGTGTAGCAGATGCAATTGCATTTATTGATTCACCAGCAGAAAGTCAAGTTGTTAATGGCTATCAATTTTTCAAGGTGCTTGATGAACAGAACCTTGAATACATATTACTTGCAAGAGGTACAAGTGATGATGTATATATGGTAGGAAAGTTAGCAGCATTTCAGATACAGAACTTATTAGTAGCTTACAAGGAACGTTTTGATAAAGACAACTTTATTAAAAATCTTCTTCTTGACAATTTGCTTAGAGTAGATATGTACACAAGAGCAGAAAAGCTCCATATAGATACAGATGTTAAGAGAGTAGTATATATTATCGAAACAAAGCATGAAAAGGATACTAATGCGCTTGAAACAGTAAGAACTCTTTTTGCGGGAAAGACTAAAGATTTTATTACAGCAGTTGATGAAAAGAGCATAATTCTTGTTAAAGAAGTGCGAGGAAATGAAACTTATGATGAACTTGATAAGACAGCAGAAGTTATAATTGATATGCTTAATACAGAAGCTATGAGTTCAGCCCATGTAGCTTATGGAACAGTTGTTAATGACATAAGGGAAGTATCAAGGTCATACAAAGAAGCTAAAATGGCACTTGATGTAGGGAAAATATTCTACAGCAATAAGAGTGTTGTTGCGTACAATAGGCTCGGAATAGGAAGACTTATATATCAGCTTCCAATTCCACTTTGTCAGATGTTTATTAAGGAAATATTCGGTGGAAAGTCACCAGATGATTTTGATGATGAAACATTATCTACAATTAATAAGTTCTTTGAAAATAGCCTTAATGTGTCAGAAACATCAAGACAGCTTTATATTCACAGAAACACTCTTGTATATAGACTTGATAAGTTACAAAAAACGACTAATCTTGATTTAAGAGTATTTGATGATGCAATCACATTTAAGATTGCACTTATGGTTGTAAAATATATGAAATATATGGAAAGTAAAGATACATTTTAATGGAGGACATTACTCATGATAATCTTAGAAGATGTAACTAAAACTTATGCTTCTGGAGTTCCTGCACTTAATGGAGTTAATCTTCATATACAGAAGGGTGAGTTTGTATTTATAGTTGGTAAAAGTGGTTCAGGTAAGTCAACACTTATAAAATTACTGTTGAATGAATTAGAGCCTACAGCAGGAAAGATATATGTAAATAAAAAATATCTTAATAAAATAACAAGAAAGAAATTGCCATATTTAAGACGAGATATTGGCGTTGTATTTCAGGATTTCCGTCTTTTAGAGGATAGAAATGTCTATGAAAATATTGCATTTGCACAAAAAGTAATAGAAGCACCACCACGACAGATTAAAAGTAGAGTGCTTTCAATGCTTTCAATGGTAGGATTACTTGATAAATATAAAGCATATCCAAGTCAGCTTTCAGGTGGTGAACAACAGCGTGTTGCTATAGCAAGAGCATTGGTAAACAGACCTGCTATTTTACTTTGTGATGAGCCTACAGGTAATCTTGACCCTGGCAATTCGGCTGAAATTATGAAAATTCTTAATCAGGCAAACAAGCAAGGAACTACAGTGCTTGTTGTTACTCATAACATGGATATTGTTCAACAGATGAAGAAGAGAACAATTACAATGAGTGAGGGCAAGATAATCAGCGATTTGGAAAAGGGTGGATATTTTTATGAAGATTAGGTCATTATTTTATCAGATAAAGCAGGGCTTTAAGAACATATATAGAAATAGATTGTTCTCACTTGCTTCAATAGCGACAATTACAGCATGTATATTTTTATTTGGTATGTTTTATTCAATTGTAACCAATTTTCAGTATATGGTTAAAAAAGCTGAAAATGATGTATGCGTAACAGTATTCTTTAATGAAGGACTTTCAGATGCAGATATTAAAAAACTAGGCGACACGATTAAAAATAGAGTAGAAGTATCTGATATTCATTATACATCAGCAGAAGAAGCATGGAATAACTTTAAAAACGAGTATTTTAAAGATTACCCAGAATTAGCAGAAGGATTTAAAGATGATAATCCATTAGCGAATTCTGCTTCATATGAAGTATATTTAAGTGATACCGGAATGCAGTCAACACTTGTTTCATATCTTGAAAACTTAAACGGTGTAAGACAGGTTAATCGTTCAGAGGCTACAGCAAGTAGTCTTTCAAGTGCGGCAAAGCTTGTAGGTTATGTATCAATTGCAGTTATAGTGATTTTGCTTGCTGTATCTGTATTCCTTATTACTAACACGATTGTAATAGGTATTACCGTACGAAAAGAAGAAATTTCAATTATGAAATTTATTGGAGCGACAGATGCGTTTGTTAATGCGCCATTCTTCATTGAAGGTATATCAATAGGTGTAATTGGTTCAATTATTCCATTATTTATATTGAGATATATGTATACTAATATTGTTGATTATGTACTTGGAAAGTTTAATATACTTAGTAATATTCTTGTATTTCTTCCTGCAAATGATGTATTTAATGTACTTGTTCCAGTTGCTATTGTATTAGGAATTGGAATTGGTATTGTAGGAACATTATTTGCTGTACATAAACATGCAAACGTATAAGAGTGATTTTACAAGGTTGTCGCATATAATTTTTATGCGGCAGCCTTTTGCCGTTTTATAAAGTTATTTTTTGTTATGAATAAAAAAGCAGCGGAATGGAGATTTTTATGGATAAAAGATATAAAAATATTTGTATTAAATCATTTGTAAAAAAAGGAATAATTATAGTTTTAGTAACAACAATGACAGTTAAAACACTACATTTTAATTTTATAGAAAATACAATAAATGTATATGGTGATACTACAACTGAAGACTTAAATGCTGCACAAGATAAAAAGAATGACATTAATGTTCAGATACAAAATACTCAAGAAGAAATTGCAAAGCTTCAACAGCAATCGAGTGATACTAAGGCATATATAGCACAGCTTGACAGTAAAATGAATGAATTAGATATATCACTTTATAACCTTAATAATGATATAACTCTTAAGCAAGAAGAAATCGACAATGCAGAAGCGGGACTTGCTCAGGCAATAGTTGACTCAGAAGAACAGTATGCTTCAATGAAGCTTAGAATAAAGTTTATGTATGAACGTAGTACAGAAAATTATCTTCAAATACTTTTTTCAGCAAGTAATATGGGAGATATGTTAAATAGAGCAGAGTATATAAGTAAAATTTCCGAATATGATAGAGAAATGCTTGAAAAATACCAAGAAACAGTTGATTATATTGCACAAACAAAGGCTCAACTTGAAAGTGATTATGTACAGCTAGATAATATGGCTACTTCTCTTGAGTCAGAAAAAGGTTCTCTTTCTGTAGTTCAAGAAGCTAAAAATGCAGAACTTATGGCTTTAAATGAACAGACAGACACAGCAATGGAAAAGGAAAGCTCACTCCATGCTGACCTTGCAGCACAAGAAAGTGAAATTGAAGCTATGGAGGCACAGATTGCAGCACAAGAAGAAGCAAGACGACAAGCTGAGTTAGAAGCACAAAGAAGAGCCGAGGAAGAACAAAGTAGAGCAGAAGAAGCAAGACGACAAGCAGAAGAAGCTGCTAAAGCAACAAAGTCACAGCTTGTTGACAATAGTGCAATAGGAAATTCTGGAAATGCTTCTCTTGATGATAGTACAACAAGTAGTACAAGTGCAACTGCTTCAACAAGTGCGACAAGCAGTTCAAATACAAGCTCTAATAGCAGTAGCAATAGCTCGTCTAGTTCTTCTTCTAATAGTCAGCAGACTTCATCATCAGGCTTTGTGTGGCCAACGGTGTCAAGAAGAATTACATCAGACTATGGAGATACAGAAGATAGAAGTTCTGGTCATCAAGGAATAGATATAGGAGCTACAACTCCAGGAGTATCAGGTGACGCTATATATGCCGCTGCCAGTGGTACAGTAACACTTGCTACATATAGTTCATCGGCTGGTAATTGGATATGGATATATCATGGAAATGGATTGTATACAGTATATATGCACTGTTCAGCTCTCCTTGTTTCTGTTGGTGATACAGTTTCACAAGGACAGACGATTGCGAGAATGGGTTCAACTGGTAATTCAACAGGAGCACATCTTCATTTTGGTGTAAGACTTAATGGCTCTTATGTTAATCCGTGGAATTATGTCGGATAAATTTATTTTCTAAAGCAAATTCTATATTAAATAAGTTTACAAGTTTTTGTTTTATTTATGTGAGTAATAGCCAAAGTCTGAGTTTATAGTAGACTTATCGGCTGTTGCAATAACTTGATAAGCTAATAGAGTGTGAGTTTTATAGTGAAAGTGTTGATTTAAAGAAAGGAATTAAAAATGGATAATCAATTCAACAATGAAGATGATTACAATAATAAGAATCAATTTAATGTTTATAATCAAAGAAAAAATAAAAGAAAGTCAAAGCATTACTTTGGACTTGGTGCGTTTACAGGAGTAGTATGTACTTTGCTTGTTATGATTATAATTGTTGGTGCAGTTTTTGTAAGATTTTATCAGGCAGGCTATATCCACATAGCTACAAATGGTCAAATATATATTCAAGATATAGCTTCTAGTGCTAGTACTGGTATTGGAAGTGAAGTAGAAGCAAAGCTAAATGCAATGGATAGTGTGTTAGATACATTTTATTTTGATGATGTAGACGAAGAAACGGCAAAAGATAACATTTATAAAGCATATCTTAGCTCTTATGGTGATAAATATACAGTGTATTATACCGCTGATGAGTATAAGAGTCTTTTAGAGTCTACAACAGGTAAGTTTAGTGGGATAGGTGCTGTATGTCAGAAGATGGATAATGGAACTATTCTTATAACAGAAGCTTATGAAGAAGCTCCAGCTTATAAAGCAGGAATACGAAAAGGTGATTATGTATCTAAGGTAGATGGTCAAGATATAACAGATATGGATTTATCGACGGCTGTTGCTCTTATCAAGGGAGAGAAAGGAACTAGTGTACATCTTGAAGTAATAAGAGATGATACAACATTTGAATGTGATGTAGTAAGAGATGATATAGATATCCGTACAGTTAGTTATTCTATGCGTGAAAATGATATTGGCTATATTTTAATTTCTCAGTTCGATACAGTTACAACTAACCAGTTCAAATCAGCACTTGATGACTTGACAGCTCAAGGAATGAAAGGACTTGTAATTGATATACGTTCTAATCCGGGTGGAGTGTTAGGAACTGTTGTAGATATGCTTGATGAAATTCTTCCAGATGGACTTATTGTGTATACACAAGATAAAGATGGCAACAAAACAGAGTACAAAGGGTCTAATAAAAATGAGCTTACAGTTCCATTAGCTGTTCTTGTTGATGGCAACAGTGCAAGTGCTTCTGAAATATTTGCGGGAGCTGTTCAAGATTATGGTATTGGAAATATTATCGGAACACAGACATTTGGTAAAGGTATAGTACAGACTATAAGACCGATGACGGATGGAAGTGCTATAAAGTATACAATTGCAAAGTATTTTACCCCAAAGGGACAGGATATTCATGGAAATGGAGTTACTCCTGATATTGTAATAGAGTATGAACCTAGTGATGACGGTAGTGTAGATAATCAGCTTGAAGCAGCAATGGATTATGTAAAGAGTCAAATTAATAATTAGAGAGTTTATAGTGGGAGTGGCATTAAGTTAGCCATTTCCACTATATTTTTTAGGGATTGAAGATATTAGGAGTATATAAACACACACTAAAAAAGAATAATGGTGCATTTATTGGTTATATACTACTGTTATCTTATGGAAGTTTATAAGTTATCTAACAAGTATGTTCGCTATTATTATATAAAAATAGATTATTATTTTTTAAATGGTAAATTTAGTTGTTATATATTATTGCTATTTTATGTAAGTTTACCTAAATGCAAAATATAAGAATTAAAGAGAACAAATGTTTGCTTTTTCAAAATAGGTGTGGTATAATATGTACAAACATTTGGAATAATTGATTATATATGAAATTAATACAATGGCAAAATTTTGCTTTATAAATAAGTGATAAATTAGATTAAGAAGATATGTTTAACTAATTATAAAAAATTAAAGTAAGGTTATTTGGATATTCAACAGTATTAAGTAAGTTTGCAATTTTATTGTGATAAGCAATAAGCAATAAGCAATAAGAGATTTGTCTGCATTAGAAATAGTGCAATAACAGTGTATAGTTAAGTTTATATATTTTATTAATAGCTTGACGAATAATAGAAATGAGGTGCAATATGGCGGAGTTTAAACTTGTATCAGAATATCAGCCAATGGGTGACCAGCCACAAGCTATTGAGAAGTTGGCGCAAGGTTTTGCAGAAGGCAATCAGTTTGAAACACTTGTAGGTGTAACAGGTTCTGGTAAGACATTTACAATGGCAAATATAATTCAACGTGTTAAAAAGCCGACACTTATTATTTCACATAATAAGACGTTAGCGGCACAGCTATATGGAGAAATGAAAGAATTTTTTCCAGAGAATGCAGTTGAATATTTCGTATCGTATTATGATTATTACCAACCAGAAGCTTACGTTCCACAAAGTGACACTTATATTGCAAAGGACTCCTCTATAAATGATGAAATTGATAAGCTTAGACATTCCGCAACATCAGCACTTTCTGAACGTGATGACGTTATAATTGTAGCATCTGTTTCTTGTATATATGGACTTGGTGCGCCGATAGATTATAAGAACATGGTTATTTCTTTAAGACCAGGAATGGAAAAGGATAGAGATGATGTTATAAGACAACTTATAGATATACAATATGTAAGGTCTGACCAAGATTTTAAGCGAGGAACATTTAGAGTAAGAGGTGACGTTATAGAAGTGTATCCATCTAATTCTACAGACGAAGCTGTGCGAGTTGAGTTTTTTGGTGATGAAGTAGATAGGATAACCCAGATAGACGCACTTACGGGAGAAGTTAAGTCACTTCTTGAACACATAGCAATATTTCCTAATTCTCATTATGTTGTTGACAAAGAAAAGTTGACAGTAGCTGTTGAGAATATAAGGGAAGAACTGGCAGAACGTATAAAGTACTTTAAGAGTGAAGATAAGCTTATTGAAGCACAGCGAATTGAAGAAAGAACTAACTTTGATATAGAAATGATACAAGAAACGGGTTTTTGCTCTGGAATTGAGAATTATTCAAGACATTTAGCAGGTTTACCAGCAGGAGTGCCGCCATATACACTTATGGATTATTTCCCAAAAGATTTTCTTATTATTGTAGATGAGTCACACATTACAATTCCACAGATAAGGGGAATGTATGCAGGTGACCAGTCAAGAAAGTCAACACTTGTAGATTATGGTTTTAGGCTTCCATCAGCTAAGGACAATAGACCACTTAACTTTTCTGAGTTTGAAGCTAAGATATCACAGATGTTATTTGTATCAGCAACTCCGTCAACTTATGAAAGAGAGCATGAGTTGTTGTCAGCCGAACAAGTGATAAGACCTACAGGACTTTTAGACCCACAGATTAGTGTACGACCTATTGAAGGACAGATTGATGATTTAGTATCTGAGATTAATAAAGAAACTGCAAAAAAGAACAAGATACTTGTTACAACTTTAACAAAGAGAATGGCAGAAGATTTGACAGATTATCTAAAAGAATTAGGAATACGAGTTAAGTATCTTCACGCAGATATAGATACACTTGAAAGACAAAAGATTATAAGAGATATGCGACTTGATGGCTTTGATGTTTTAGTAGGTATTAACCTTTTAAGGGAAGGTCTTGATATTCCAGAAATATCACTTGTTGCAATATTAGACGCAGATAAAGAAGGATTTTTAAGAACGGAAACTTCTCTTATTCAGACGATAGGACGAGCTGCAAGAAATAGCGAAGGTCATGTTATTATGTATGCTGATAAAGTAACTGTTTCTATGCAAAATGCTATTTCAGAAACAGAAAGGCGACGTAAGATACAGGAAGAGTACAATGAAGCTCATGGTATAACGCCACAGACTATAAAGAAAGCTGTACGAGATTTGATAAGCATTTCAAAGGCGGCAGAAAGCACATCAGATAAGCTTGAAAAAGATTATGAATCTATGAGTATAAAAGAACTTGAAAAAGTTAAGAAAGAGATTGAAAAGAATATGCACAAAGCGGCAGCAGAACTTAACTTTGAAGAAGCGGCAGCTTTGCGTGATAAGATGATAGAAGTTAATAAATACATTTATGAAATGAAAAGTTAAAATATTATTTTCATTTATAATTAAGTCCTTTAACGAAAAAAGATATTATTTAACACTATTAAGAAAGTCCAAACTTATATTGTGAGAAGTAAAAAATAGAATTTATTTTACTTATATGAATAATCAAGGGAAGTTTTTGTTTTAATAGAAACATAGAAACTTGGCAATTGTAAATATAGATAATTTATATTAAAAAATGAAAGGTTATGTAGGTTATATTTAAAATGGAAAAGGGAAAGTATAGACAGTTTATAAAGATAAGAGGCGCAAATGAACACAATCTCAAGAATATTTCAGTAGATATTCCACGAAATGAACTTGTAGTTCTTACAGGACTTTCAGGTTCGGGAAAGTCTTCACTGGCGTTTGATACCATTTATGCAGAAGGACAAAGAAGATACATGGAGTCATTATCTTCTTATGCAAGACAGTTCTTAGGGCAAATGGAAAAGCCAGATGTAGAGAGTATAGAAGGACTTTCGCCTGCTATATCAATTGACCAAAAATCAACTAACAGAAATCCACGTTCTACAGTTGGAACGGTTACAGAAATATATGATTATTTCAGACTTTTATATGCAAGAATAGGTATTCCACACTGTCCAAAGTGTGGGAAAGAAATTATGAAGCAAACAGTTGACCAGATGGTTGATGTTATAATGGAGCTTCCAGAAAGAACTAAAATTCAAATTATGGCACCAGTTGTCAGGGGAAGAAAGGGAGAACATGTAAAGTTATTAGAGCAGGCTAAAAAGAGTGGTTATGTTCGTGTGCGAATTGATGGCAATATGTATGAACTTTCTGATGACATTTCACTTGAAAAAAATAAAAAACATAATATAGAAATAGTAGTGGATAGATTATCAGTAAAGGAAGGAATAGAAAAGCGACTTACAGATTCCATTGAAACTGCATTAAAACTAGCAGAAGGTTTGATGATGGTAGACGTAATTGGTCAAGAGCCAATGAACTTTAGTCAAAGCTTTTCATGCCCAGATTGTGGTATAAGTATTGAAGAAATTGAACCTAGAAGTTTTTCATTTAATAATCCATTTGGAGCTTGTCCAGATTGTTTTGGACTTGGTTATAAAATGGAATTTGACGCAGAGCTTTTAATACCAGATGAAAGACTTAGTATTGACGAAGGTGCAATTGTAGGAATGGGTTGGCAGTCAGTTACTGATGAAGGAAGTTTTTCAAGGGCGATTATGAATGCACTTGCAAATGCGTATGACTTTAGTCTTTCAACACCATTTAAAGATTATCCAGATGAAATTAAAGATATTATAATAAATGGAACAAAAGGTCATTCTGTAAAGGTGCGCTATAAGGGGCAACGTGGTGAAGGCGTATATGATATAGCTTTTGAAGGGCTTATAAGAAATATGGAGAAGCGATATCGTGAAACTGGCTCAGACCTTATGAAACAGCAATATGAAGAATTTATGAGAATAACACCTTGTACAACTTGTAAGGGGCAGAGATTGAAGGCTTCATCACTTGCCGTTACAGTTGCAGGTAAAAATATATACGAAATAACTAACATGTCAATCGTAAAGCTACAAGAATTCCTTGAAAGTATGCAGCTTAATGAAAGACAGTTACTTATTGGTGCTCAAATCCTAAAAGAGATAAAGTCAAGAATAAAGTTTCTTATGGACGTGGGACTTGACTATTTGTCACTATCAAGAGCTACGGGAACTTTATCTGGTGGTGAAGCACAAAGAATAAGACTTGCAACACAGATTGGTTCTGGACTTGTAGGTGTGGCATACATTCTTGATGAACCTAGTATTGGTCTACACCAAAGAGATAATGACAAGCTGCTTGGTACACTTACACATCTTCGTGATTTAGGCAATTCTGTAATAGTTGTAGAACATGATGAAGATACTATGTTTGCGGCAGATTACATTGTTGACATTGGGCCAGGAGCAGGCAAAAATGGTGGAGAAGTTGTTGCAACTGGTACAGCAGAAGAAATTATGAAATGTAAAGAAAGCGTTACTGGTGCATACCTTAGTGGACGAATTAAAATTCCAGTGCCACAGCAAAGAAAAGAGCCTACAGGTTGGATAACAGTTAAAAAGGCAGCAGAAAATAATCTTAAAAATATAGATGTAGATATTCCACTTGGAGTAATGACTTGTGTTACTGGCGTGTCTGGATCGGGAAAGAGTTCACTTGTAAATGAAATTTTATATAAACATCTTGCAAAAGAGCTTAATAGAGCTAGGTGTATTGCAGGTAAACATGAAGGAATAGATGGTGTAGAACAGCTTGACAAGATAATTAATATTGACCAGTCACCAATAGGAAGAACACCACGTTCTAATCCTGCAACATATACAGGCGTATTTGATATGATAAGAGATTTGTTTGCTTCAACAACAGGCGCAAAAGAACGTGGTTATAAAAAGGGCAGATTTAGCTTTAATGTAAAGGGCGGACGTTGTGAAGCCTGCTCAGGTGATGGTATTATTAAGATTGAAATGCACTTTTTACCAGACGTATATGTGCCTTGTGAAGTGTGTGGTGGTAAGAGATATAATAGAGAAACACTTGAAGTAAAGTACAAGGATAAGAGTATATTTGATGTACTTGATATGACAGTGGAAGATGCTGTTGAATTTTTTGAAAATGTACCAACAATTAAGCGAAAAATAGAAACTCTTAACGATGTAGGTTTATCATATATAAAGCTTGGTCAGCCATCAACAGAATTATCGGGTGGTGAAGCACAAAGAATAAAGCTTGCAACAGAGCTTTCAAAAAGAAGCACAGGAAAGACGATATATATTCTTGATGAACCAACAACAGGTCTTCATTTTGCTGATGTGCATAAACTCGTAGATATATTGCACAAATTGACAGAAAGTGGAAATACGGTTGTTGTAATTGAGCATAATCTTGATGTGATTAAGACTGCTGATTATATTATAGATATGGGGCCAGAAGGCGGTGACAGAGGTGGTACAGTAATAGCAAAAGGAACACCAGAAGAAGTTGCTAAAGTAAAAAAGTCATATACAGGTCAGTATCTTAAGAAATATTTAAAATAATGTAGTATTGAATATGTTAGATAATCATATATGTGTATGTTGTTTTACTCTTTATTTTCATTGCTTTGAAAAGTCAAAATGGGCAAAATAATAAACTATATGTTATGCAAGTGATGAGATAATTTTTATATACATTTTTATGATTGATAGAAAGGATAAAATATGGAAATTAAAGGCATTATATTTGATATGGACGGTATACTTGTTGACTCCGAAAGACAGTCAAATGAGGGCTGGCTTTGGGCTGCAAAACAAAAAAATGTAGAAATGCCTATGTGGCTTATAGATGATTTTAAAGGTGCGCCAGCTACTCTTTGTAAGAAGTTTTTTGATGATTATTATCATGGTAAAATAGATTATGATGAAACTAAAAAACTAAGAACAGATTATGTATACCGACTTCGTGAAAAAGAAGGACTTCCTGTTAAAAAAGGAGTAGATGTTATTTTTAAATACATTAAAGAGCATAATTTAAAGTGTGCAGTTGCTACATCAACTCAAAGAGAAAGTGCTGAGAAAACACTTCACAATATTGGTGTGTGGGAATATCTTAATGGCGTTGTATATGGTGATGAAGTAGAGCATGGAAAGCCAGAACCAGACATATTTTTAAAGGCAGCAAGTCTTTTAAACTTAGAACCACAATATTGTATAGTAGTAGAAGATAGTATCAATGGCATAAAAGCAGGATATAACGCAAAAATGAAAGTAATTCACGTTCCCGATACGATTAAGATTGATGATGATGTTAAAAAATTAACATACAGAGTATGTGATAACTTGGCAGATATTGTTGATATTATTGGAAGTGAAAAATAAAAACTATCATGTAAAAATAAAATTTGGTTAGGCAAGACTATTTTTAATAAGTGAATTTTGTAAGTGTAGGCTTTTATCTTATGGCTTTTAGCCAATTGAAAATTATGTTATTAAAAATCAAAATGGTTAAAATAAAAAACTTGTTATGTGGGTGGTGTAATTATTATAGCTTATTTGTATTAGAAAAGTGAAAATGGCTTTTGATAAAGTGATATAAGTAGCAATATAAAAAGTAGTTGCTATTGTAGTAAAAATTGTTTAAAATAGATTTAGTATTATACAAAATGATATTATTTGTCGTATTTCGACAGAACGGAGGAAAATTTGAATAGCGAAGTAGTATTAGTCCTCGATTTTGGTGGACAGTATAATCAGCTTATTGCAAGACGTGTAAGAGAATGTAACGTTTATGCAGAAGTAATTCCATATACAACAAGTCTTGAAGATATCAAGGCAAAGAATCCAAAAGGAATTATATTTACAGGTGGCCCTAATAGCGTATATAAAGATGACTCACCATCTTATGATAAAGCTATATTTGAAGCAGGAATACCAATTCTTGGTATTTGTTATGGCTCACAGCTTATGGCACACAAGCTCGGCGGTAAGGTTATGACAGCTCCTGTAAGTGAATATGGTAAAACAGAAGTAGAAGTTGATACAAATTCACTTATATTTGAAAATGTTAATAAAAATACAATCACATGGATGAGCCATACAGATTATATTGCAGAAGCTCCAGAAGGCTTTAAGATTACAGGTCATACAGATAACTGTCCTGTAGCGGCAATGGAAAATGCAGATAAGAACCTTTATGCAGTTCAGTTCCACCCAGAAGTTATGCACTCAGTTGAAGGTCAGAAGATGCTTCACAATTTCCTTTTCAACGTATGTAAGTGTGCTGGTGATTGGAAGATGGATTCATTTGTTGAAACAACAGTTGCACAGATAAGAGAAAAGGTTGGCAATGGTAAAGTATTATGTGCATTATCAGGTGGTGTTGACTCATCAGTTGCAGCAGTTATGCTTGCAAAAGCAGTTGGTAAGCAGCTTACTTGTGTATTTGTAGACCATGGTCTTCTTCGTAAAAATGAAGGGGATGAAGTAGAAGCAGTATTTGGCCCAGAAGGCCCATATGACCTTAACTTTATCAGAGTTAATGCACAGGATAGATTTTACGAGAAGCTTAAAGATGTAGAAGAACCAGAAGCAAAACGTAAGATTATTGGTGAAGAATTTATAAGAGTATTTGAAGAAGAAGCAAAGAAGATTGGTGCAGTAGATTTCCTTGTGCAAGGAACTATTTATCCAGACGTTATCGAGTCAGGACTTGGTAAGTCAGCAACAATCAAATCTCACCACAACGTAGGTGGACTTCCTGACTATGTAGATTTCAAGGAAATCGTTGAACCTTTAAGAATGTTATTTAAAGATGAAGTTAGAAAAGCAGGACGTGAACTTGGTATTCCAGAATATCTTGTAAGTCGTCAGCCATTCCCAGGTCCAGGACTTGGTATCAGAATTATTGGAGCTGTAACACCTGAAAAGGTAAGAATAGTTCAAGATGCTGATTACATTTATAGAGAAGAAATCGCAAAAGCTGGTGTAGATAAAGATTTAGGACAGTATTTTGCGGCTCTTACAAATATGCGTTCAGTAGGTGTTATGGGTGATGAAAGAACTTATGACTATGCTGTAGCATTAAGAGCTGTATGTACAGCCGACTTTATGACAGCCGATTGCGCACAGATACCATGGGATGTATTAAGCACAGTTGCTAATAGAATTGTAAATGAAGTAAAAGGGGTAAACAGAGTGCTGTACGATTGCACAAGTAAGCCACCGGCTACTATTGAGTTTGAATAAATCGAGTTGCTTAAAAAAGCCAGTGTTTATGCGGGTTTCA
>URYE01000074.1 GCA_900551945.1 uncultured Eubacterium sp.
CTTGCGGACGGGCGGGTCGGTTGCCGAGTGTGACAAGGGCACACATTATTGATTGAGTTAGAAGCTCAAATTTTATAAGTTGATTTTAAAAATATCATGCACCTGCATATCATCTTGTGAAACGGTCAATAAGAGCATACCAGAACCTATGGTTATCAATGGCTTACCTGGATACACTCTGACAGAGTACACTTTCTAATCTATATAGGATTAATAAGATATATGAATTTTTAGCATGGTTATTTTTAATCATGCTTTTTTTATACTTTTTATTACTTCTATCTCAACATTTTCCCTTATTTTATACAAATTAAATCTATTTTTATATTGCAATAAGCAATAACACACTATATTACAAGAAAGGGTTGCTGAGTATAGTATATATTTAGCATTAGGAATATCAAAATGGATTTAAAAAAACAGGCTTCTGCTCCCTTATATGAGGCAATTGAAAAATTCAGAAAAAAAAGAATAGTTCCTTTTGATGTACCAGGACACAAAAGGGGCAGAGGAAACCCAGAATTACTTGATTTACTAGGCGAACGCTGTGTAAGCATTGATGTAAACTCCATGAAGCCTCTTGACAACCTATGTCACCCAATATCAGTTATAAAAGAAGCTGAAGAACTCACCGCCGATGCTTTTGGAGCAGAACACGCCTTTTTTATGGTAGGAGGAACTACTCAGGCTGTACAAAATATGGTGCTTTCTGTATGTCGTGCAGGTGATGAAATCATTGTACCACGAAATGTCCACAAAAGTGTAATAAATGCGCTTATACTTTGTGGAGCTACTCCAGTATATCTTAATACTGAAACTAACTCCAAATTAGGTATTGTGCTTGGAGTTACACCTTCACAAGTTGAAGAAGCCATTATTAACCACCCAAAAGCTGTTGCTGTACTTGTTAATAATCCTACATATTACGGAATATGCTCCGATATCAAAGGTATATGTGATGTTGCACATTCTCATGGATTAAAAGTCCTTGCTGATGAAGCTCACGGAACACACCTTTACTTCTGTGACAATTTACCTATTAATTCAATGAAAGCTGGCGCTGACCTTGCTGCTATTTCCATGCACAAATCAGGTGGTTCTTTAACACAAAGCTCTATTTTACTTACAAACAACGGAATAAATGCTGATTATGTACAGACAATTATTAATATTACACAGACTACAAGTGCTTCATATCTTCTTATGACAAGTCTTGACATATCAAGAAGAAATCTTGCATTGCGTGGTAAGCAGTCATTTGCCAAAGTTACTGAATGGGCGCAATACGCAAGAGAGGAGATTAACTCTATTGGTGGTTATTACGCCTATGGAAAAGAGCTTATAAACCATACAAGTGTGTATGATTACGATGTTACAAAGCTTTGCGTATATACTAGGGATATTGGTCTTGATGGGATTGAAGTATATGACATTCTCCGTGATGAATATGATATACAAATCGAATTTGGTGATATAGGAAATATTATGGCATATATTTCAATTGGTGACAGAATACAAGATATAGAACGACTCGTTGGTGCATTGTCAGAAATAAAACGAATATATTCAAAAGAAGAAAAGCGCTTTGAGATTGACAGACAAATGCTTCTTCCTAATGTAGTTGCCTCACCACAAAAGGCATTTTATTCTGATAAAATAAAACTTCCTATCAGACAAGCAGTTGGTCATATATCAGGAGAGTTTGTAATGGCTTACCCACCTGGAATACCTATTCTTGCACCGGGTGAAGAAATTACAAATGATATTGTAGACTATATTTTATATTCTGTAGAAAAGGGGTGTTCTATGCAAGGCATGGAAGATACGAACCTTAAATATTTGAATGTATTAAATATTTAAAAATTAGCTTTTTGTAATTGCTAAAAACACTTTTTGCAAGTTTCTCAAGTTATCGCAACAGTAATCAAATGTTATTCAAGCACAAACTTTAACTTATTGGTTGCGTAAACTAAAAAATAACTTATGGATTGGAGAATATATGGAATTTTGGTTTTCGGAACTTCATTCGCCTTATGTGAAGTTTGATATAAAAGTTGAAAAACAATTATTTTCTGCACAAAGTGACTATCAACGTATTGATGTTTTTGAGTCCCCAGAGTTTGGGAAGTTTCTTACTCTTGACGGTCATGTAATATTTTCAGAGCAAGATTGTTTTATATACAACGAAATGGTTGTACATGTTCCTATGTCAGTTCACCCTGATGTTAAAAATGTATTAATTATAGGTGGCGGTGATGGGGGAGTAGCAAAAGAACTTCTGTGCTACAATTCTATAGAAAATATAGACCTTGTTGAACAAGATAATATGTTTGTTGACGTATGCAAACAATATTTTCCCGATACTGCTAAAGGACTTTACGATGAAAGAGTTCACATTTATAACTCTGACGCATTAAGATTTTTAAGGTCACAAAAAAATGTATATGACCTTATTATAAATGATGCAACAGACCCCTTTGGTGCTTCTGAGGGACTTTTTACAAGAGAATTTTATGGTAGTTGCTTTAAAGCACTTAAAGATGACGGAATACTTGTTTATCAGCATGGCAGCCCGTTCTATGATGAAGATGAAGAAGCTTGTAGAAGTATGCACAAAAAAGTATTCCACACTTTCCCAATAAGTCGTGTATATCAAGCACACATTCCAACAAGTCCATCTGGCTATTGGCTATTTGGATTTGCTTCAAAAAAGTATCACCCTCTGACTGATTTTAAACCAGCAGAGTGGAAACAAAAAAATATACATACAGAATATTACACAACCAATCTTCACACAGGAGCATTTATGCTTCCAAAATATGTTGAAGAACTATTAGAACAGGAGGAAATTTAAAATGAGTAAAGTATTAGTAATTGGATGTGGAGGCGTTGCCTCAGTAGCTATTCACAAGATATGTCAGGTAAGTGACGTATTTACAGATATTTGTATTGCAAGCAGAACTAAAAGTAAATGTGATGCACTTGCAAAAGAACTAGAAAATAAAACTTCTACTAAAATATCAACAGCTCAAGTTGATGCTGATAACACAGATGAAGTAATTGCACTTATCAATCAATTTAAACCTGACGCTGTCCTTAATGTTGCGCTTCCTTATCAAGACCTTACAATTATGGACGCATGCCTTGCTTGTAAAGTTCCATATATCGACACAGCTAACTATGAATGTGAAAATACTGATGACCCTGAATGGAAAAAAGTATATGAAGAAAGATGTAAACGTGTTGGATTTACAGCATATTTTGATTATTCTTGGCAATGGGCATATCAAAAAAAATATGAAGAAGCTGGAATTACAGCCCTTTTAGGAACGGGCTTTGACCCAGGTGTTACAAGTGTATTTACAGCTTATGCTCAAAAACACTACTTTGATGAAATTCACACAATAGATATACTTGATTGCAACGGTGGTGACCACGGTTATCCATTTGCCACTAACTTTAATCCTGAGATTAATCTTCGTGAAGTATCAGCTCCGGGTTCATACTGGGAAGATGGTCATTGGGTAGAAATTCCTCCAATGTCAATAAAAAGAGAATACAACTTTGAAGGTGTTGGTATGAAAGATATGTACCTTTTACACCATGAAGAAATTGAAGCACTTGCTAAAAATATTCCGCATGTTAAAAGAATACGTTTCTTTATGACATTTGGACAAAGCTATCTTACTCACATGAAATGTCTTGAAAATGTTGGTATGTTACGAACTGACCCTGTAGAATTTAATGGTCAACAGATAGTTCCTATCCAATTTTTAAAAGCACTTCTTCCAGACCCAGCTTCATTAGGCCCACGCACCGTTGGAAAAACTAATATAGGCTGTATATTTACTGGTATTAAAGATGGAAAGGAAAGAAAGATTTACATTTATAATATATGTGACCATCAAGAATGTTATCGTGAAGTAGGCTCTCAAGCAATTTCTTATACAACTGGTGTACCTGCTATGATAGGAACAATGATGGTAGTTAATGGACTTTGGAATAAACCGGGCGTATTTACAACAGATGAATTTGACCCAGACCCATATATGGAAGCACTTAATAAATATGGCCTTCCGTGGAAAGTTGACGAAAATCCAGTACTCGTAGATTAAGCTACAAAGTAACTCTGCTTTCCTATGTTTTATCATAGTTAAATAATTACTATAAAATGATAGTGCCTATAATCAACTATTTTCGTGGCTTTTAACCCCACAGCAAGCTATGGGGTTTTTCGCCACTTATTTATAACTGGCACTATCAAAAATAACTGAAAGGATTTTACTTATGAAATTTGACGAACTTCATACTCCTGTATACGTTATAGATGAAAAACAACTTATTGACAATTTAACTATTCTTTCAAATATTGAAAAACGTACAGGTTGCCATATTTTATTAGCACAAAAAGCATTTTCTGCGTATTCACAGTATCCTTTAATTGCAAAATATATAAGTGGAACTACTGCAAGTGGGCTTTTTGAAGCAAGACTTGGTCATGAATGTATGGGCAAGGAAAATCATGTATTTGCACCAGCTTTTACTAGACAAGATATGAATGAGCTTGTAAAAATATGCGACCATATTGTATTTAATTCTATTAACCAATTAAAGCTACATAAACAAATGTGTATAAATGCTAATGTAAGTATAGGACTTCGCATTAATCCTGAATTTTCAACACAAAGTGACCATGCAATATATGACCCTTGCTCTTATGGAAGCCGTCTTGGTGTAACACTTGATAACATTTTAGCTGCACTTAAAAATGACCCCAATATACTTAATGATATTAATGGAATACATTTTCATACACTTTGCGAGCAAAATTCGGATGACCTTTTACGCACACTTAATGCTGTTGAAGAAAAGTTTGGATTTTTATTAAAACAAAAACAGATAGAATGGGTAAATTTTGGTGGTGGTCATCATATTACAAGAGCTGATTATAATATAGATACACTTATACATTGTATACAACATATTAAAGATACATATAATGTTCAAGTCTACCTTGAACCCGGTGAGGCGGTGGCTTTAAATGCTGGTTATCTTATAAGCACAGTACTTGATAAAGTCGAAAATGGTATAACTACTCTTATACTTGACACATCTGCTGCCTGTCACATGCCCGATGTTCTTGAAATGCCTTACACTCCACCTTTAAAAGGAGCTACAGCTCTTGAGAGATTTTCACTCAATCAAAAATTAGAAAATACAGATAAGCTTAATTCCTATAAATACCGTCTTTCTTCCTATACTTGTCTTGCAGGCGATATTATAGGCGATTACGAATTTGACCATGAGATAAATATCGGCGATAGACTTGTATTTGAAGATATGGCTATATATTCTATGGTAAAAAATAACACTTTTAATGGTATTCCACTTCCTGATATAGCTTTAATGGATACTAACAACGACTGTAAAATTATTAAGCATTTTGGTTATGAAGATTTTAAAATGCGACTATAAACGAAAGGATTTTGTCTATGGAAATATTGCAAAGTACTCCTGCTTGTGACAATTTCAGAATGGCAGCAGAATTTGAAAAACATCATGGTTGTCTTATGATATGGCCTGAAAGACCCGGCTCATGGATATACGGCGCAAAATCAGCTCAAAAAACATTTGCCCAAATTGCTACTGCTATAAGTCAAAGCGAACAACTCTATATGCTCGTATCTAAACAGCAACAAGAAAATGCAAAACAATTGTTACCATCATGCGCCCACATCATCACAATGCAATCAGACGATGCTTGGGCAAGAGATACTGGTCCTACCTTTGTTGTAAGTGGCAATTCAGCTACACCTTATGACAGTCGTATAGTAAGAGGTATTAACTGGGAATTTAATGCTTGGGGTGGAACATTTGACGGGCTATATGCCAACTGGGACAATGACAATCTTATTGCAAAGAACTTTCTTAATATAATAAATTGTGATTGTTATAATGCTTCTCCTTTTGTGCTAGAAGGTGGCTCTATACACAGTGATGGTGAAGGAACACTTCTTGTTACAGAAAGTTGTCTTTTAAGTAAGGGGCGCAACCCCAACCTTAGCAAATCAGATATTGAAAATAAATTAAAACAATATCTAAATGTATCTAAGATAATCTGGCTTCCTTATGGCATATATAACGATGAAACTAACGAACACGTTGACAATATATGTGCCTTTACTGCTCCTGGTGAAGTTGTACTTGCATGGACAGATAACATTGATGACCCACAATATAATATGAGTAACGCCTGTCTTGAAGTTCTTAATAATACAACTGACGCTTTAGGTAGACAAATAAAGGTGCGAAAACTTCCAATTCCTTCTAAACCTGTATGTATAACAGAATATGAATGTAATGGATTTAAGTTTGAAGACGGTGAAGATATTCGCACACCGCAAGAACGTCTTGCAGCATCTTATGTTAATTTTTATATTGCAAATGACTCTGTCATCGTTCCGCAATTTAACGATATAAATGACTCAATAGCTGTTAAGATATTATCAGAAGCATTTCCTGACCGAACAATAATTCCTATCTATGCAAGAGATATTATTGTCGGTGGTGGAAATATCCATTGTATAACACAACAAATACCAGCAGGAATTAACATATAGAAATGAGGTTTATAAATGAGAAATGTAAAATACGCAGCAATACAAATGAAATGTTGTAATTCTGTTGAAGAAAATATTAAAAAGGCTGACAAAATGGTAAGAGAGGCGGCTTCTAATGGTGCTAATATTATTTTACTTCCTGAACTATTTGAAAGACCTTATTTTTGTCAGGAACGCAATTACGATTATTATTCATACGCCACTCCGGTAAATGATAACCCAGCCGTTAAGCATTTTAAGGAAGTCGCTCGTGAACTTAATGTCGTCTTGCCAATAAGTTTTTATGAACGTGATGAAAATGTATTTTATAATACTGTTGCTGTTATTGATACTGATGGGAGTGTTCTTGGAATATATAGAAAAACTCATATTCCAGACGACCATTATTATCAAGAAAAATTCTACTTTACACCCGGAGATACTGGCTTTAAAGTATGGGATACAAAATACGGTAAAATTGGTGTTGGTATATGCTGGGACCAGTGGTTTCCTGAAACTGCTAGATGTATGACAGTAATGGGAGCTGAAATATTATTTTACCCTACAGCCATCGGTTCTGAACCTATTCTTGAAGTTGACAGTATGCCGCACTGGAGAAGATGTATGCAGGGTCATTCTGCTTGCAATATCGTTCCAGTAGTCGCCGCTAACCGAATTGGTGAAGAAATAGTACTTCCTAGTGAAGCAAATGGCAATCAAAGTTCTTCACTTATATTTTACGGTTCTTCCTTTATCACTAATGCAACTGGTGAAATTACATCTCAAGCTTCAAGAGATAAAGAAGAAATTATATACGGTGAAACTGACCTTGATGATAATAGAAATCTTAGAGTAAGCTGGGGATTATTTAGAGATAGACGACCAGAAATGTATAAAGAAATATAGACGTAATCATATTCAAAGTTCAGCCGTTTTAGTAAAATTTTACATTATAAAGCGGCTGAACTTTTTTACTACTTATTCCACTCTAATATTTCAGTTGCAATTAATCCAGCAGTTATTATAATTCCGCCAATTCCTATTATAAGACTCATTTTCATTTCTCCATTCTTCCTTTATTAAACCTTGTAGCCACTCAAGGTTCATTTAATTTTATACTATCATCTTAATAATATTGTCAATAATTCACACTCCTTTAGTCCTTATTCTTAATTTTCTAAATTCACTTAAATATTAATATATTTAAAATCCAACCGCAAAACGCCAACTTACATTATCAAAAAACTTTATAAAATTAAAATAAACATCTTAATTTTTTATATTAATTAAAAAATGTCGCAATAATTTTATGACATTCTATTATTAATATCATAAAAACTATTGCGACTTAAAATATATTAGTGAGGTATTTACTTTTACATTACTTAATTATTGAATTAATAAGTTTTGGAATATAGTTCCACAATGCTGAACAAGTCATCACAAGTGCGAAAAGATAACTTATAAGCATACATATTTGAAGTACTCTCGGTGTTTTATAGCCTTCATTTACTTCTTTTTTAAATAACATTCTTAATACGAAAAGTCCTCCAAATGGAGTTGCTATTGCTGTTGCAATATTTGCTATAAATATAAGCTGTGTTGGTGAGCCACCGTATGTATAACATATTACTGCTGCAAATGCTATACAAGCAAGACAGCCATATCTTATAAACTTTGACTCAAGATTAACAGGTTTGTCAATTCCAGCGCCCAATAATACCATTCCTCTTTGTGTATTACCAAGCAAAGAGGAAAAGCCTGCGGCAAGAAGTGCAATACCCATTACAACTGGTGCTGCATTTCCTAAAAATGGTACAAGCAAATCTCCTAATTGCGCTGGGGCTGTAATCTTTGTTCCAGTTGGGTGAAGCACTATCGCTCCAACAAGTACAATCGCTCCGGATATAAGAATAACTGAGATAACATGAGCTATTGCATCTGCTAACATAATACCATTAAACATATCTTCTTTTTTCCATTTTTTCTCAACACCAAGATATGTTCCGTAAATACCGGCTGTAATTGCAGCATTAGTACTTACATAAGCAAGTGCTGTTGTAAGACTTCCATCGGCAATCTGCCAATGAACAAAGCCACTTCCTAATTCGCCCCAATCTGGGCCTCCTGTTGCAACAAGAGTAGCATAAAAACATATTATCATTCCTACAATACATGCTGTTATCAATTTTTCAACTTTTGAATAAACCCCTTTTGTAAAATAACAAGCTAAGATTATAGCAATCATAATAAGCGAACCAAGCTTCCAATTTATCCCAAACACAAGATTCATACCAGCTCCCGAACCTGTGATGTTACCCATTGTAAAGAATAAACAAGAAAGAAAGGTTGCAATTCCCACAATACCTGCTGCTACCTTTCCATAATAATGTCTTATCGCATGAATTATAGGCATTCCTGTAAGCATTGATATTCTATATGATGCTAACATAAATGTAATGCCCATAAATGCAATTGGTATAAGCAACCAAATCATTGAATATCCATAATTAGAACCAAGCATGGCAGATGTTGTAATATTTCCTGGGCCAATAACAACACCCGCAAGAATAATACCAGGCCCTATTCTTTTAAGTAACTCCATAGGAGTCGCTTTTTTAACTTTTTTCTCATCAAATTGTTCTCCCATACGCCTTCTCCTATTATCAAGGGCAGCGACCTAGTATATTTAATACCAGACCCCTGCCCCCTAATTATAAGTGTTTTGTTATCTTTTACTTATATTGGTTCATGTCAACCTTTTCCATCTTACTTCTTTCAAGTCCAAGTGAAATCCAGTCCTTTTCTTCTTGATTTAATGGAAGTACTGGCTTTCTCATTAAGCCACTTGAGAAAATTCCTCTCTGAACTAATGCTTCTTTTAATCTTGCATGAGCTTCACCAGATGGTTGTCCACCACCATATATAGCCTGTGAAATATGGTAAATTCTATTTGACCAGTCTTGAGCTTCTTTTAATGTATGCTTATCTGGATGAGAGAATACATCCCATGCTGGACAAATAATTTCTGGAACACAACCTGCAAATCCGATTAATGCACCATCCATTCCTGGGAACCAGCTTACGCAAAGTGTTTCATCGTGACAAGTAATTAATGAAATGTCTGGACACTCCTGACGAAGAAGTCTTACATCATGTTCATAAATAGATGTTACTCTTGTACCCATCTTAATACATTTAACATGGTCGATTTCCTTACACATCTTAATTAATGTTTCTACTGGATAAAATGCTTTGCTTGTTGCAGGATAAAGATGGATAATAATATCAATATCTGCTCCTTCTGCTACATCTTTTACATATTCAAATGGTGCGTCTTTGTGCATTCCGAAACGAAGCCACATATGTGGTGGCATTAAAAGGATACCATCTGCTCCGGCTTCCTTAGCTTCCTTAGCCATTTCAATTGACTCTGCTGTATTTTCACAATTAACACCAGAAATAATTGTCATTACATCGCCACATTCTTCGCTACAAATTTCTACAACACGTTTACGTTCTGCTCTTGTAAGTCCTGTAATTTCACCTGTGTGACCGTTACATACAAGTCCTTCAATTCCTTTTCCGTAGAAAGATTTAATCCAACGAAGATATGCTCTGAATTCTGGTTCATTAATTGAATAATCATCGTTTAAAGGTACTGATACTGCTGGGAATATTGTTTTAAATGTTTTTACTTTTGCCATAATTAAAAATCTCCTTTTACTTTTAATTTATTATTTTATAATTTGATATATTTTCGTTAAGTTATGACACATTAACTGCCATCCGTTGCGCATCGGTTGAATTTGTTTTATGCAATCGTTTGTATCGCTGTGATTATTTTATACCACATCACTTTTTTATAGTCAATATTTTATGCAACTCCTGCAATATTTTGCATAAAAATAGTATTTTTTAGGTTAAAATGTATTGAAATAACATATACATTCCTATATTCACATATAAATATTGATAATTTTAAAGTTCTGTAATAGCTTTTATTGGTTATTTTTACAACTGTAATTTCACATTTAAAATAAAACATCTAAATAATCTTAATCGGCTTTATTACTTAATTTATAATGATAATAATTCCATTACCATTTATCATAAAAATCTGCACTTTTTCTAATAAAAACAAGCATGGTTTATAATTATGTTGAAAATACTTTAAAACACTACATGATTAATTTACTTCATATTACTTAAACAATTCTTTTTTATTTTATTTAATTTCTTTGTATTGTAATCCTTATCAAAATATAGTATATTAAATTATATAGACAAACGTTTTCATTAAGTTTGCATTAAAGAGGAGGGATTTTATTATGGCTACATTAAAAGACGTTGCAAAACTGGCTTGTGTTGATGTTAGCACAGTATCAAGGGCTTTGAACAACACATCTTATGTTCACCCAGATACAAAAAAGCGAATTATGGCAGCAGTTGAACAATTAAGCTACAAGCCCAATATTTTAGCAAAAGGACTTAGACAGGGAAAACGCAATACCATTGGCGTAGTAGTTCCACGACTTCATTTAACATTATATGCTGATATGATGCAGGGTATAGAAAATGAATGTCGAAGTCTTGGATATGCAACAATGGTTTGCATAACAGAAGACGACTGTGACCTTGAAAAAGATTATCTTAATAGATTAAGAAATGGTTTCGTTGACGGAATAATAATTGCAGGAACTGGTAAGAATAATCACCTACTTCGAGATATTCACATAGACGGTCTTGGCATAATCCAAATCGTGCGTAAGCAGGATAAGTCATTAAGTAGTGTTATTGCTGATTACGATGCTTGTGGTTATGATACTGTAAAATACTTATATGACAAAGGTTGTAGAAATATTGGTCTTATTAATGGTTCTATGAACTATGCACCATACAAGGAAAGATATAATGGTTTTCAACGAGCAATTAAAGAGCTTGGATTAAATGAATACTGTGCTGAGTCGCCCGACTCTATTAATAGCTTTGGATATGGCTATCAGTGTACTGAACAACTTTTAAATAATAATCCTAAACTTGATGCTATTATGGCTGCCGTTGATATACAAGGTATGGCTGCATTAAGAGCTTTAAAGGTGCATGGACTTAAAGTTCCGCAAGATGTACGCCTTGTAAGTCTTACTGGTCACTCTATTGGAAATATGCTTGAAACCACTATGACTTCTCTTGAAATTCCAGCTTATGAGATGGGGCGTAAGGCAGTTAAAATGCTTATTGAAGAAATAGAAGCTCCTAAAGATTCAAAACCTAGCCCACAACACCTTGTCTTTCCTGCTTCTTTAGTCGAACGAGAAAGCTCATAATAAAAAAGCTCCTATTTATATTGCGTATGTCAATAAATGGGGGCTTTATTTTTTGACAAATATTGTCTACATATGTCGTATATAAAGTTACACTATTACAGTCTCTTTTCTCACCTTTCTAACTTCAAATTTTATACTTTTTCCACCCCCCACCAAACAAAAACTTTTGCACAATTTATAAAATAAAAAATAACACTATTAAACAACTTTCTTACTCATTAATACAAACGAGTTAAAAATCATTTAATAGTGTCAACCAATTTTATTTTGCTAAAAGATACTGTTCTATACCTGTCTTTAATCTATTAAGTCCATCTTCTAATAAACTTCTAGGACAAGCTATATTTACTCTCATAAAACCATCTGCATTTCTATACACATCTCCACTTGTTACAAAAAGTCCTGTCTTTTCTCTAATAAAATCACAAAGTTCTTCTGAATTTGTGGAAACACTTGTACAATCAACCCACATAAGATATGTAGCTTCCGCTTTTATTGGAAATACTACTTTAATATTTTCTTTTATAAAGTTTTCAGCAAACTTTCTATTTTCCCAAAGATACTTATTAAGCTCGTCAAGCCACTCACCACCTTCATTATATGCTACAACTGGTGCTATTGCCGCAAATACATTTGGCTCTGCAACTTCGTCTGTATTAATTGCCCTATTAACACGATTTCTTAATCCTTCATCAGGAACTAATATAGCCGCTGTTTGAAGACCTGCTATATTAAAAGTCTTAGTAGGAGATACACAAGTAATACTATTATTTTTACAAATTTCTGACACAGAAGCAAATGGAATATATTCCTTTTCTGGCTCTACAATATCACAATGAATTTCATCAGATACAACAATTACATGGTTTTCACAACACATATTACCTATTTTTTCAAGTGTAGCTTTATTCCATATTTTTCCGATAGGATTATGTGGATTACAAAGTATCATCATCGTTGTCTGAGGATTAGATAGCTTTTCTTCTAAATCTTTAAAGTCAATATCAAACTCACCATTTTCATACTTTAATTTACTTTCTAATACATTTCTTCCATTATTTAATATTGAACTAAAAAAATGATTGTAAACTGGTGTCATTACAACTACATTTTCTGCTGGTGTAGTTAATTTTCTTACAATGCTTGAAAGTGCAGGAATTACACCTGTACAAAACATAAGCCATTCTTTTTCTATATTAAAATGATGGCGTGTACTCCACCAATTCTTGTATGCCTTATACCATTCGTCACCTTTAAGCGCATACCCAAATACACCATGCTTTGCTCTTTCTATTAAGGCATTTGTTATCTGTGGTGCAGTCTGAAAGTCCATATCTGCAACCCACATAGGAAGCTCCCCCTCCTTTGTCATGTCCCACTTTGCACAACCTGTATTTCTCCTATTAATTACTTCATCAAATGTACTCATACCTAATCTCCTATTTTTTCATTATATATTAAATTAAAACAAAATTTTTACTTACTTATAATGCTATTATCACTACGACAGATTATCAGAGAATTTTGCTAATTTTTCTAATATCAAAAATCTACCATGCCATAAACTTATGTTTATCACAATAAAAGTCCTTAATCTCTAAAAATATTATGTCTATACTTTGATAATAATATAAGAAGTTCCATTCCTATTATACCACAAACTATGATTTCACTTAAGCCTACACTAAACATAAAATATGTTAAAAGTCCATCATATCCATAAGCATATTTTAATACAAATGGAACTATTATTGTGTTTGACACTATTGGCGGTATTGGTGCTAACCATTTATTCTTTCTAACTAAGTATGTCCCTACTGCACCAATAAGAGTCGCAATACTACCAAATATAATATCCCAAATCATTCCACCACCGATAATATTTGCGACAAGACAACCCACAAATAATCCTGGAACTGCTGCTGGTGTATAATCAACCCAATTTCAAAAATAAATCTATCAAGATAAATCCATAGCCAACATAGAAACATTTTTAAACAATTTGCCCTTTCTAATATTAAATAAACCAAAATCCTAATTTATAATACTCCCCACCACAATTCTTTACAAGACCGTTACAACCTAGACTTTATTTTACTTCGTATTTCACCCCCCTCCGTAAAGATAGCAGTAGTAGATAAATAATAAATGCACCATTAAAAGAACAATTTTTTGAATTTGTATGGCAATGGCAAACATACTTGTTTGACAATGACATAC
>URYE01000075.1 GCA_900551945.1 uncultured Eubacterium sp.
TCTACTTCAGAACAACTGATGTTACTGGTGTTTGTGAACTTCCAGCTGGTACAGAAATGTGCATGCCTGGTGATAACGTAGAAATGACAGTTGAACTTATCCACAACGTAGCTATGGAGCAGGGTCTTCGTTTCGCTATTCGTGAAGGTGGACGTACAGTTGGTTCAGGTGCTGTTGCTACAATCATTGAATAATTCTAATTTAGCTTATTAATTAGTAATTTATTTATAAATATATATAATATATTTTAATAGTGTTTTACACTAATAGTTCGGACGGTTGAGAAAAAGCCATCTTCCATAATTGGAAGGTGGCTTTTTTGAGTTTAGAACGAATTAATTATTAAGTTGTCAATGTGGCATAAAAAAATATTAAATTTAATTTTTATTGCCACTAATGACTGCTGGTACTGAAGTTTCAAGCATTACTGTGAAATATTCAACAAGCTGTTCTTTATTATACTTGTCTGGGTGTTGGAATAGATTGATTATCATTCCTGCAATACCTTCTGTATAGAGATTACATAAGAAAAATCTAAAGTCGTCAGATATATTAGTATTCATCTTTATTTCTGTATCTTTTATAATTCTTTCTACTAGACCTATAAAGTCCTTATAAAAAAATCGTTTTAATTCATCTCGACCAACAGAGTCATAAATACAGTTTAAGAAGAAAGAATTTTTTTCAACATATTCTATTACAAAAAAGAATGCGTCTTTGCAGTCTACAGTTAAATCAAATTGCTTTACAACTTCTATAGCTTTCTGCTCTAACATCCATTTTAATAAATCATAAATATCTTCAAAATGATAATAAAAAGTCTTTCTATTAATATTACAATGTCTAATCAATTCACTAACAGTTATTTTAGAAAAAGTTTTCTGCTTCATAAGTTCTTTTAAAGAATTGCATAATGCAGTTTTTGTGCGTAAAGAGTTTTCTTCATGTGTCATTGTAAATACCTCATACAATTTATATTTTAAAAACAGCATCAAAGAGCTGAAACTGTTGTAGAATTTTATATTTAATAAAATATGAGAAACTTTTATATAGCATTTCTCAAGTTATTGCGAATCGTCAAGGTAGGTTGCAAGTACAGACTTTGGCTTGTTGTTCGCTTAAATAAAAATTTAATAATATCAAATAAGCTAATTATATTTACTTAATAGTTTTAACTAGATGTAAATGTTCTATTTAATTATATAATATTAAGATTTGCCCGTCAAATACATATGATTTGTGTAAAATTACTCATTTGTTTGTTAATTGATGGTGGTATGTAAATATTTATAATTATAGAATACTGTATACAGTAAAAAGCAAATAAATTTAGGAAAGCTTAGATTAAATAAAGGAGAGATTAAAATGAAGAAGTTTTATGAAAAGGTTGTAAATCACCCTAAACTCATTATTACATTATTCGCAGTATTAGTTGTAGTTTCTGCGATATGTCAAAACTTTATTTATGTTGACTATGATATGAATGACTACTTACCAGATGGAAGTGCTTCAACAGTAGCCATTGATGTTATGAATGAAGAATTTGACGGAGGAATACCTAATGCTAGAGTTATGGTGGAAAATGTGACGATAGCACAAGCACTTGAGTATAAGGAAAAAATCAAAGCAGTTGACGGAGTGACAGATGTTACATGGCTAGACGATGCCGCTTCAATACAACAACCGCTTGAAACATTAGACAGTGACACAGTTGAGAATTATTACAAAGATAATTGTGCATTATTTACAGTAACTATAGAAGAAGAAAAAAGAATTAGTGCAGTTAATGATATAAGAGAAGTTATTGGTGATGAAAATGCAATGTCAGGAAGTGCAGTATCAACAGCAACAGCTACACAAAGTACCGTAAAAGAAATCTCTAAGATTGCCGTATTTGCAGTACTTTTTGTAATACTTGTACTTGTAATTACAACAACTTCTTGGCTTGAGCCATTAGTTGTAATGGTAGGACTTGGAGTTGCAATTATAATCAATGCAGGTTCAAACTTAATCTTTGGCGATATTTCATTCGTTACAAATGCGGCAGGAAATATACTTCAGCTTGCAGTATCATTTGATTACTCAGTGTTCTTATTACACAGATTTATAGAATGTCGTAATAACAATGACAATGTAAAAGACGCAATGGTGGAAGCCCTTACAATGTCAACTTCATAAATTCTTTCAAGTGGACGTACCACAGTAATCGGCTTTTTAGCATTATGTCTTATGCAGTTTAAGATAGGTCCAGACTTAGGTTTGGCACTTGCAAAAGGTATTGCAATAAGTCTTATCACAGTGTTTGTATTTATGCCAGTATTTATCTTAGCAATTTATAAATGGATAGATAAGACACAACACAGACCATTGTTACCATCATTTGCAGGCTTTGGGAAAATAGTTCAAAAGGTTATGTTTCCTATGGTTATAGTATTTGCAATTGTTATAGTTCCATCGTATCTTGCTTCTAACTCTAACAGCTTTTACTATGGTTCATCAAAATTATTTGGACTTAATACACAGCTTGGCAGAGATACACAAAAGATAGAAGATACATTTGGAAAGAGTGATAACTATGTACTTATAGTTCCAAAAGAAGATAAAGAAACTCAAAAAGAATTATCAGATGAATTACACGACATTTCACAAGTAAAGAGCATAATCTCTTATGTTGATACAGTAGGTATGGAAATTCCTGAAAGTTATCTTGACAGTGAAACTTATTCAAAGTTGTGTTCAGATAAATATACGAGAATGGTTATTTCCGTAAATGCAGAATATGAGGGTGAAAAAACATTTGCACTTGTGCAGAATATAAGAAATATAGCTGAAAAACATTATCCAAATGAGTGGTATCTTGAAGGTGAAACAGTATCAACTTATGACCTGATGGATAGCACAAAATAATTAAATTAATGTGTATGTTTGCGTTGATTTTGTACACAATTGGTTGTATAATATATGTATGGAAAATAAATATAGACATACAAACACAACAGTATCTTTGATAAATTATCATTTTTTATTTTGTCCTAGATACAGAAGAAAGATTTTTCTGATACCAAATGTTGAAGAACGATTTAAAGAACTGGTTGAAATAAAATGTAAGGAGTTAGAAATAGAAATCATCGCAATAGAATGCGATAAAGACTATACGCATATGTTCTTGAATTGTTTACCAACATTAAGTCCATCAGATATTATGCAACAAATAAAAGGATATACAAGCAGAATACTTAGAAAAGAGTTTTCGCAACTATCTAAAATGCCTAGCTTATGGACGAGAAGTTATTTTGTTTCTACTGCTGGCAATGTATGTAGTGAAACTGTTAAAAAATATGTGGAAAATCAAAAGAAAAGATATTAAGTAGAAAATAATATAATTAGAAAGTGTGGTGAGTATTGTGTCAAATTTTATTGTGGAATTTCCACTTAAAACGCAAAAATATCAAGAAGATATCTTGAATAGACGTTTTGAGATTGGAAGAAAAATCTATAATTCGTTGGTTAATATAACTCAAAAACGTTATAAAGAAATGCTTAAGACAAAGAAATATAGAACTCTTATATCATCATTAACAGGTAATAAGAAAATAGATAAAGATATTTGGAAACAAATAAATAATATTCGTCAACAATATAGTATGACAGAATATTCATTTCACGAAGATGTTAAAGAAATGCAAAAGCATTTTAAAGATAATATTGACTCATTCACTGCTCAAAAGATTGCAACGGCTTTATGGAAAGCTTATGATGAATTATTTTTTGGAAATGGTAAGAAAGTTTATTATAAAAGATATAATGAATTAAATTCTCTTGAAGGTAAGTCAAATAAAACTGGTATAAGATTTATTGATGCTTTTCTTATTTGGAATGGATTAAAGGTTCCAGTTATTATAGATTATAATAATCAGTATGAGTGTGAAGCTATAAGTTGTAAGATTTATTATAACAGGATTGTAAGAAAATATATTAAAAATAAATATAGGTTTTATATACAAATAGTTTTTAAAGGTAATCCACCAATAAAAGTTAATAATAAAACAGGTGAAGTAAAACATTGCATAGGAAATGGTGATGTAGGATTGGATATAGGAACTAGAACAATTGCTATTTCTAGTAAATCAGATGTAAAAATGTTAGAACTTGCAGATAGAGTTCAAAATATTGAAAATCAAAAATTAAAATTACTTAGAAAACTTGATAGGTCAAGACGTAGTACCAATCAAGAAAATTATAATGAAGATGGAACTATTAAAAAGCAAGGAAACAAAAGAATAATTTGGAATAAATCAAATCATTACATAAAATATCAAAATCAACTTAAAGAATTATATAGAAAGCAAGCCGATATAAGAAAATATCAGCATGAATGTTTAGCAAACTACATTATTTCTCTTGGAAATAATGTATATGTTGAAAAAATGAACTTTTCAGGACTCCAAAAATGTGCAAAAAATACTGAAAAGAATGACAAAGGAAAGTTCAAAAAGAAAAAACGTTTTGGAAAATCATTAGCTAATAAAGCACCAGCTATGTTATTGAAAATAATTAATAGAAAATTAAATTATTTTGGAGAAAAACTTATTGAAATAAATACATTTGAAGCAAAAGCAAGTCAATTTAATCATTTTGATAAAACATATACAAAGAAAAGCTTATCGCAAAGGTGGAATGATTTTAATGGAATAAAGGTTCAAAGAGATATGTATAGTGCATTTTTAATAATGAATATAGGTGAAGATTTAAAGAGTTTTGATATTGATAAATGTAATGAAAGATTTGAAAATTTTTATAGACTTCATAATTTAGAAGTTAAACGCTTAATAGGACAGAAAAATTTAAGTAGTATTGGAATTTAAAAATAATAATAAATAGGTTTTGACACGAGCCGTATACTATCGTTAATGAATACAGTGGTATCTTTGGTAGTGAAAGTCTTATAGAAAATTATTAGTCTTATATGCTTTCGAGTATATTTGGAAGTGGTCGTATATAAGAACCCAACGAGCTTTAGCCGTTGGAGTGTCAGAGGATGGAACTAACGAATTTTATGAAAATACTAAGGATATGGACACACAAGTTCAAGATACAATTGATGATATGTTAAGCTCAATTTCAGGAAGTGACTCAGATGTAGTATCATTCGTATCTGATAAGAATGAAAATGTAAAAGATGTTCAGTTCGTAATTAAAACTACAGCTATTAAAAAAGCAGACCAAGAAGCCGTACAGGAAGATGAAGAAGTGGAAATGAACTTCTGGCAGAAGTTAGTTAATCTTTTCAAAAAGTAAATAAAGATGTGCTAATTTATGTAATCAAAATGCAATACAAAAAGTATAGAATTTAAAAGGGCTGTCACATTAACGAAAGTTTATACAAGATATAGCATTGTTTATTAATTAAATATCTTGTATAAAATTTTCCTAGTGTGACAGCTCTATTTTGTTATCTAGTTAGTTGTAACTAATATAAAAATCTTATTCATTATGACCTTTAGTCTTAATTTCATTTACAAGTTTATCAACAAATTCATCAAGTGGTAAAGTTGTTGTCTTTTGTTCTCCATGTAATCTGAATGAAACTGTATTTGCGTCTTTCTCGTTGTTACCAAGTACAAGAAGGTAAGGAACTTTCTGTATCTGACCTTCACGCATACGGTAGCCAAGTTTTTCTGAACGGTCATCAATTTCAACTCGAATATTTACAGCGTCAAGAGCTTCATATACTTTCTTAGCATAAGCTGATAATTCTTCATCGTTATCCTTAACTGGAAGAACTCTTGCTTGAACTGGAGCTAACCAAAGTGGAAGGTTACCCTTAGTTTCTTCAAGAATATAAGCCATAAATCTGTCAAGAGAACCAAGAATTGCTCTATGAAGAACAACAGGAGTTTTCTTTTCACCGTCTTTGTCAACATAAGTTAAGTTGAACTTAGCAGGAAGACAGAAGTCTAACTGACAAGTTGAAAGTGTGTATTCATTACCAACAGCAGGCTTAACATTAACATCGAGCTTAGGACCGTAGAATGCAGCTTCACCGATTTCTTCTGTGTATTCAATACCGATATCATTAAGAACTGTTCTAAGAGCATTTTCAGCCTTATCCCACATTTCATCGTCTTGATGATACTTTGTTGTATCCTTAGGGTCTCTAAGTGAAAGTACACAACGGTAATCTGTAATATTGAAGTCCTTATATGTGTTAAAGATAAGTTCAACAACATTTGCAAATTCTTGTTCAATTTGTTCTGGAGTAACGAAGATATGAGCGTCATTCTGACAGAAGTGACGACCTCGTTCGATACCCTTTAAAGTACCACTTGCTTCAAATCTAAAGTCGTGAGCAATTTCACCAATTCTCATTGGAAGGTCTTTGTATGAGTGCATTCTGTTAGCATAAATCATCATGTGATGAGGGCAGTTCATTGGTCTTAATACAAATGACTCGCCTTCAACTTCCATAGCTGGGAACATATTTTCCTTATAGTGGTCCCAGTGACCAGAAGTCTTGTAAAGATTAACTGTACCTACGCAAGGAGTCATAACGTGAAGATAGCCAAGCTTTCTTTCTTTTTCTTTGATGTAGTTTTCAAGTTCCTGCCATACTGTGTAGCCCTTTGGAAGAAACATTGGAAGACCACGACCAATAAGGTCATCAACCATGAATAACTGCATATCCTTACCAATTTTTCTGTGGTCACGTTCTTTAGCTTCTTCAAGAAGTTGTAAATGAGCTTCAAGTTCTTCTGCTGTTGGGAAACATACACCATAAATTCTTTGAAGTACTTTGTTGTTAGCATCACCTTTCCAGTATGCACCTGAGTGCTTGATTAACTTGAAGTTTCTACAAAGCTTAACATTGTCAACGTGAGGTCCACGACATAAATCAGTAAAATCACCTTGGTCATAAACTGTGATATTTCCATCATCAAGGTCTGCTATAAGGTCGAGCTTGTATTCGTCATCTTTGAACATTTCAAGAGCTTCAGCCTTTGAAACTTCACGTCTTATAATCTTTTTGCCAGACTTTGCAACTTTTTTCATTTCTTTTTCGATAGCGGCGATATCTTCATCTCTAATTACTGCGTCACCGAGGTCGATATCATAGTAAAAGCCTTCTGCAACAACAGGTCCAACCCAGAACTTAGCCTGTGGATAAAGGTGCTTTACTGCTTGTGCCATTAAGTGAGCACATGAGTGGTTAAGTGTGTTAAGATTTTCGTCTTCTCTAAAATCTACCATTTTAATCTCCATTTCTGCCTTTAAGGCGTTAAAATTTTAATGCTAAAAAATGCACCCTAAGATACACTTTTAGCATATCTAAGGGTGCATTTATCTTCATATATAAATACACGGTTCCACCTTAATATTTAACTTAGGTGTGAAAATGTAAATGTTATATCTTTACATTTTGCAACACAGACTTTAACGCAGTCATACGGTAATGCTTAAATCTTATAAAAGATGTTCGCATACGACTCGGGAGTGGTTTTCATGTAAGCTGTACATGGGTAACTTCCACCATTTGTTACCTTCTCTGTATGTCAGGGATACACTACTCTTTCCGTCATGGTCTTTTGTTCTTTTCATTTTGTGACAATAATATCATAATGAGTTGTGGATTGCAATAATAAAATGGTGTTAGTTTTTGTATTTTTATAGCTGTGAAAAGTATTTATTATGGTGTTTTATAAAAATGAAGAATTAATTTTTATAGTATATAGTATTGCTGTTTAATAGCATTATTATGTATGCGTATATTGATTTTGTACACATATAGCCGTATAATATATATATGGAAAATAATTATAGATATACAAACACAACAGTATCTTTGATAAATTATCATTTTGTATTTTGTCCTAGATACAGAAGAAAGATTTTTCTGATACCAAATGTTGAAGAACGATTTAAAGAACTGGTTGAAATAAAATGTAAGGAGTTAGAAATAGAAATCATCGCAATAGAATGCGATAAAGACTATACGCATATGTTCTTGAATTGTTTACCAACATTAAGTCCATCAGATATTATGCAACAAATAAAAGGATATACAAGCAGAATACTTAGAAAAGAGTTTTCGCAACTATCTAAAATGCCTAGCTTATGGACGAGAAGTTATTTTGTTTCTACTGCTGGCAATGTATGTAGTGAAACTGTTAAAAAATATGTGGAAAATCAAAAGAAAAGATATTAAGTAGAAAATAATATAATTAGAAAGTGTGGTGAGTATTGTGTCAAATTTTATTGTGGAATTTCCACTTAAAACGCAAAAATATCAAGAAGATATCTTGAATAGACGTTTTGAGATTGGAAGAAAAATCTATAATTCGTTGGTTAATATAACTCAAAAACGTTATAAAGAAATGCTTAAGACAAAGAAATATAGAACTCTTATATCATCATTAACAGGTAATAAGAAAATAGATAAAGATATTTGGAAACAAATAAATAATATTCGTCAACAATATAGTATGACAGAATATTCATTTCACGAAGATGTTAAAGAAATGCAAAAGCATTTTAAAGATAATATTGACTCATTCACTGCTCAAAAGATTGCAACGGCTTTATGGAAAGCTTATGATGAATTATTTTTTGGAAATGGTAAGAAAGTTTATTATAAAAGATATAATGAATTAAATTCTCTTGAAGGTAAGTCAAATAAAACTGGTATAAGATTTATTGATGCTTTTCTTATTTGGAATGGATTAAAGGTTCCAGTTATTATAGATTATAATAATCAGTATGAGTGTGAAGCTATAAGTTGTAAGATTTATTATAACAGGATTGTAAGAAAATATATTAAAAATAAATATAGGTTTTATATACAAATAGTTTTTAAAGGTAATCCACCAATAAAAGTTAATAATAAAACAGGTGAAGTAAAACATTGCATAGGAAATGGTGATGTAGGATTGGATATAGGAACTAGAACAATTGCTATTTCTAGTAAATCAGATGTAAAAATGTTAGAACTTGCAGATAGAGTTCAAAATATTGAAAATCAAAAATTAAAATTACTTAGAAAACTTGATAGGTCAAGACGTAGTACCAATCAAGAAAATTATAATGAAGATGGAACTATTAAAAAGCAAGGAAACAAAAGAATAATTTGGAATAAATCAAATCATTACATAAAATATCAAAATCAACTTAAAGAATTATATAGAAAGCAAGCCGATATAAGAAAATATCAGCATGAATGTTTAGCAAACTACATTATTTCTCTTGGAAATAATGTATATGTTGAAAAAATGAACTTTTCAGGACTCCAAAAATGTGCAAAAAATACTGAAAAGAATGACAAAGGAAAGTTCAAAAAGAAAAAACGTTTTGGAAAATCATTAGCTAATAAAGCACCAGCTATGTTATTGAAAATAATTAATAGAAAATTAAATTATTTTGGAGAAAAACTTATTGAAATAAATACATTTGAAGCAAAAGCAAGTCAATTTAATCATTTTGATAAAACATATACAAAGAAAAGCTTATCGCAAAGGTGGAATGATTTTAATGGAATAAAGGTTCAAAGAGATATGTATAGTGCATTTTTAATAATGAATATAGGTGAAGATTTAAAGAGTTTTGATATTGATAAATGTAATGAAAGATTTGAAAATTTTTATAGACTTCATAATTTAGAAGTTAAACGCTTAATAGGACAGAAAAATTTAAGTAGTATTGGAATTTAAAAATAATAATAAATAGGTTTTGACACGAGCCTTATACTATCGTTAATGGATATAGTGGTGTCTTTGGTAGTGAAAGTCTTATAGAAAGTCATTAGTCTTATATGCTTTTGAGTATATTTGGAAGTGGTCGTATATAAGAACCCAACAAGCTTTAGTCGTTGGAGTGTCAGCAGATGATGTAATAGCAAAATTAAAGAAACTTTTAGCAGATAAAGAATATAAAACTATTTCAAAAACAATATAAAATATTTTAAAATCAAAGATTTGCAGAGCTGTAGCCAGAGCATACCTCAACTGGCTACAGCATTTTTTTGTGAAAATATTTTATTATATGATAATAGAAAATAATAGTTTCCACCTAAAAACATTTAATTGATATTCAATTTTATTGATATATGTTATCATTATTGTATCAAATTGATAAAAAAATAACAATAATCAGGGCTATACCTAAAAAGCCCTGAAATAATATGAAAGGATAATATTTATGAAGTACGAAAAACTATTTACTCCAATCCAAATAGGAAGCGTTACTATCAAGAACCGTTTTGCAATGGCACCAATGGGGCCTTTAGGACTTGCAGACGCAAATGGTGGTTGGAATCAACGTGGTATTGACTACTATGTAGAAAGAGCAAAGGGTGGAACAGGTCTTATCATAACAGGTGTAACATTTTTTGACCAAGTTGTTGAAAAACAAGACCCATCAACAGTTCCAAACCCACTTTATAAGCCGGTAAGTTTTGTAAAGACGAGTAGAGAAATGACTGAACGTGTTCATGCTTATGGCAGTAAAATATTTTTACAGTTATCAGGTGGTTTTGGACGAGTTACAATTCCTACTAATGTAGGTGATATAGCACCAATAGCGCCATCAGAAATTCCACACCGTTGGCTTGATAAGACTTGTAGAGCCATAACAGTAGACGAGATACACGCTATTGTAAAACAATTTGGCGAAGCTGCTTTCCACGCTAAAAGAGCAGGATTTGACGGTGTGCAAATTCACGCTGTACATGAAGGCTATTTATTAGACCAGTTTGCAATTTCAATGTTTAACTTAAGAACAGATGAATATGGCGGCTCACTTGAAAATAGACTTCGTTTTGCAAAGGAAGTTGTAGAAGAAATCAAGAAAACTTGTGGTGAAGATTTCCCTGTAACACTTCGTTTTAGTGTAAAGAGTATGATAAAAGACTGGCGTGTAGGTGCATTGCCGGGAGAAGAATTTGAAGAAAAAGGCAGAGATACAGAAGAAGGACTAAAAGCTGCTAAGCTTCTTGAAAGCTATGGTTACGATGCGCTCGACACCGACGTTGGAACATACGACGCTTGGTGGTGGAACCACCCACCAATGTATCAAAAGAAGGGTCTTTACAGAGAATATTGCAAGATGGTAAAAGAAGTTGTAAATATTCCAGTATTCTGTGCAGGTCGTATGGATAATCCAGACATGGCACTTGAAGCCATTGAAAATGGTGAGTGTGATGTAATTGACCTCGGAAGACCTTTACTTGCAGACCCAGATTATTGTAATAAGTTAAGATGTGGAAATGTAACACAGATACGTCCATGTATCTCATGTCAAGAAGGTTGTATGGGTAGAGTAGCTTCATATTCTTTACTTAACTGTGCCGTTAATCCACAGGCAGCAAGAGAACGTGTAAATGCTTACGAACCTATTTTAAAGAAGAAAAAGGTACTTATTGTAGGTGGTGGCGTTGCTGGTTGTGAAGCTGCAAGAGTGCTTGCAATAAGAGGACATGAGCCAGTTGTCTATGAAAAAGGAAATAGACTTGGTGGTAATTTAATACCGGGTGGTGCGCCTGATTTCAAGGAAGACGATATTGCATTAGCAGATTGGTACACAAATGAATTAGACAGACTCGGTGTAAGTGTTCACTTAAATACACAGCTTAATGAAGATGAGATAAAAGCAATGGACTTTGACACACTTATTCTTGCAACAGGTTCAAAGCCAAAGGTATTTTCATTGGGGGATGATAAACATACATACACAGCAGAACAAGTTTTATTAAAGCAAAAAGACGCAGGTAAGAACACTGTAGTTGTAGGTGGTGGACTTGTTGGTTGTGAAACTGCTTTATGGTTGGCACAAAATGGTATTCATGTTACAATCGTAGAAGCATTAGATAAGGTTATGGCTGTAAATGGCCCACTTTGTGCCGCTAATAAAGAAATGCTTGAAGCTTTACTTCCATTTAATGGAGTAGATATTGTTACAGGTGCAAAGGTTACAAGCTTTGACAATGGAAAAGTTGAACTTGATACAAAAGAAGGTGCAAAGAGTATTGAGTGTGATAGTGTAATTCTTTCAGTTGGATATAAGGAAGAAAACACACTTTATAACAAACTTCAGTTTGAAGTTCCAGATATTTATTTACTTGGCGATGCTAAGAAGGTATCTAATATCATGTACGCAATCTGGGACGCATTCGAGGTTGCTAACCATATCTAATGACTTTATAAAGGTGGTTTATTATTAGGTGTGGTTAATTTAAAAGATTTCTTGTATTTTCAGAAAGTGTATGAAACCCATAGCATACACAGGGCAGCAGAACATTTATTTATTTCTTCGCAAGGTTTAGGTAAGATTATCAAAAATCTTGAGCAGGAGTATAATACCACGTTTTTTATACGTTCAAAAAATGGAGTGTTGCCTACTGAAAGTGCAAAGGTATTTTACGAGTGGAGCAAAGAACTTGTTTTGCAAGATACTCATATGAGAAATGAAATAAAACATCTAAGTAATAAGGTTAAAAGACTTAGAATTGGCTGTGCAAATGGAGTTTTAAGGGCAGTTCCTTTGAATACTATATTGGGATTTGCAAGCTCTAACAGTGATATTAATGTTGAGTGGAGTGAATATAGTAATGAAGATGTAATCAATAAGCTTCTTAATTATGAGCTTGAATACGGTCTTATAGTTGGCTTATATGATAATTCTAATTTTGAGCAGATAAAGTTATACCAATGTAATCTTACATTGTATGTATATGAAGGTCATCATCTTTGTGAAAAGGAAAAAGTATCCCTTAAGATGCTTCGCAATGAAAATATTATAATAATGAACGAACAGTTTCATATGTACAATGACTTTATCAATGCTTGTAAAATAAATGGATTTACACCAAATATAAAGGCAAAGACAATGGACGGTGGAACTTTATTCCATTTGTGCAAACAAAAAATAGGTGTAGCAATATCACCAAAATTTGAAGAAGAACCTCCAAAAGGACTTAAAGCAATTGCATTTGAAGAACCGTATTACTGGGATATATATGGCACTTGCAGAACAGATACTAAAGATGAAGCAATAGAAAAACTTAAACTACAATTGTTACAATAATAGAATTTAATAATGTGAAATTTATAACAATATTTACTTACCGTAATTTATCAAAAGATTTTAATTATTTTGATACGAAAAAGTCCCATACTCATTGCGTGTTGCAATAGAAGTGAGGGGTTTTTTGATAGTTTACTTTTTATTATATTAGTTAAATGTTAATATATAAATATGTAATATAGGTAATTGATAAATACGGTTATACCACCATATATGCAGGATAGATTAGATAATTTTGGCTTTTATAATGAAGAAAAAGATTTTAATATGAATTACGCAGATAAAGAATAATGGTAAATAGTGTGGCAGATTATTTGCTAATTTTAATAAATAATAATAAAGTGTAAATGGCTTTATATGGCGTAAAATGGGGCTTTGCAGGCTATAATAGGAGTAATGCGAAAAGAAAAGTTAAAAAAAATCAAAAAAAGTGTTGACAGATACCCGTATAAATGATAATATAACTGAGCTGTCAGCGATGGCAACAAAATAAAACAAAATACGACAGGAACTTTAAAAGAGATTTTAAATCAAACTGATTGATTTTGTTAATAAAATGAACATTGATAATTGAACAGTAAAACAACCTTGAAAATTCTTTGAGAATTTTTAA
>URYE01000076.1 GCA_900551945.1 uncultured Eubacterium sp.
TGTAAAAGTAATTATTCAAAATTTAATTAATAAAATATGGTTTAGAACTGATGATATTTATACAATTGAAGAAGTTCAAAAACAATTAGGAAAAGAAGATAAAGAAAAAACTTCTTCAACTATATCAGAAAACGCAAAAGAAACATATTTTAACTATATTACTAATTCATTCAATTCCCAAAATTCAAATATTACAGAAAGTTATAATACTTATACTCAATCTGATTTTATTTTCGATACAAATTTTTTTACTCAAAATTTAGAAATATTTTCTTGCCTAGCTTTTTTATCTGATGGAGAAAAAATTTTAACTCCTCAAAAATTAAAAATGTTTCCATATTTTAAATAATTTATTATTTATTTCTATTAATTATTTTTTCTAATTAATAAAATTTATAGAATGGAGGTTTTATGAAAAAAATTATTTTCAACTTAATTTTAGTTATATTATTACTATTTATTTTTTCAATCCAAGCTTTGGCATCTACTCCAAAATTGGTAAATAAAGTAAATGATGCATTTAAAGAGATAGAAGAATGGATTCTTAAAATATCTACGCCTGCTGCAGCTGTGGCAATTTGTTCTGGAGCTCTTATGCGAAAGTTTAGTTTTGGTGATGAAGAAAAAATAAGAACTGGGAAAAAACTTATTACAGGTTCATTATTTTCTTATGCATTTATTTTAGCAGCTGATTTAATTTTATCTGCAATTCAATCATTAATTAATTAATAATTTATTTTTATTAATTTATTGTTTTTACTGTTTATTTTTTATTATAAAAAAATAGGATAATATATATTTACAAAAATATTAATAGGTGATAATATATGACGAAGTAAATAGTTAACAACGTAAACTATTTGCTTTGTTAATTATTTATAAGTGGTGTATTAATTTGAAGATTGGAGGTTAATTTTAATGAATAAGCAGCACAGTGAGCTTTTTAAAACAGCAATGCAATTTAGAAAGCTTCATGTAAAAGGCGCATTGTTTGATATGAGTCATTTTGATTTTTGCACATTAAAAACAATTGGTATGTGCGAGGAGGAGGGAAACAAAAATGATGAAAAAGTTAAGGTATCAATGATATCAAACAAAATGCACATGAATAATACAGCTGTGTCAAGAAGTCTTAAAGCCTTAGAAGCTGATGGTTTAATTGAAAGAACTGTTAATACAAAAGATAGGAGAGTTACTTATGTAAGTCTTACAGATAAAGGACATAAGAAGCTTGATGAAGCAAAAGAAGCAGAAGAAGAATTTAAAGACGCTGTGTTTAATCAGATTGATGAAGCACAAATAGAGCAACTTATTGAATTGTTAAACAAGATTTATGATATTTCAGCTAAGGAGCTCGAAAAGCGAAGAAATGCAAAAAAAGTTATAAAGGAGAAACTAGACAAAGATGAGCAGAATATTTAAAAGTATAGCTCCATATTGGAAATCAGTAATATTTATATTTGTATTTTTACTGTTACAGGCATATTGTGATTTATCATTGCCACAGTATACATCAAATATTATTGATACTGGTATTCAAAATGGTGGTATTGAACATGCAATGCCAGAGCTTATAACAGAAGAAGAATTTGAAAATGCTGTTATTTTTATGACAGACGATGAAGAAGCTAAGTTAAGGTCAGTATATGATAAAGACGGCGATAATTACAGATTAAATGTTAAAAAGTCAAGTGAACTTGATGAATTAGATGATGAGTTTTCAATGGCATTTATTTTAAATAATCAGATGTCAGCCGTAGAAGAAAGTAAGTTTAAATCACAAATGGCAGCACAAATGGGCGTTGATGAGCAAGTTATGGCTAACATGACAGTTGAGCAGATTGGCGCACAGATGGGCGTTGAGCTTACAACATTTACAAGACAAGAAGAAGACTCTGATGGCAATATGGTTGATACAACTTGTGTAGATATGCGTCAGATATTTAAGACAATGTATAACACAGGTATGATGTCAAAAGACGATATAATTGCTATGAGAGATGAAATGGAAGAAACATTTTCAAGTGTAGGTAGCACACTTATTAAGTCAATGGGTGTGGCTTATGCAAAGAATATGGACGAAAAAGCAGGTCTTGATATGGATGATATTCAAAAGTCATATCTTTTAAATTCAGGACTTAAAATGATTGGTATGGCACTCCTTATGGCAGTAGTTACTGTAATAGTAGGCCTTATAGCTTCAAAAATAGGTGCAGGCGTTGGTAGAGATTTAAGAAGTAGTATATATGGAAAAGTAATGAAGTTTTCTAATGCAGAAATGGATAAATTCTCTACAGCTTCTTTAATTACAAGAACAACTAATGACGTACAACAGATACAGATGGTTATTGTGCTTATGCTTAGAATGGTATTATATGCTCCAATTCTTGGTATTGGTGGTGTATTAAAGGTAGTTAAAACAGGGGCTGGCATGGGCTGGATTATCGGTCTTGCAGTTCTTATAATTCTTGGTATAGTAATGCTTCTTATGGTGGTTGCAATGCCTAAGTTTCAGCTTATGCAAAAACTTGTTGATGCAGTTAATCTTGTATCAAGAGAAATACTTACAGGACTTTCAGTAATAAGAGCATTTGGTAGAGAGCAAAAAGAAGAACAAAGATTTGATGAAGCTAACAAAAATCTTACAAAGACAACTCTTTTTACAAATAGAGTAATGACATTTATGATGCCAATGATGACATTTATTATGTATGGAATTACAGTGCTTATTGTATGGGTAGCTTCTAATAAAATTGATGAGGGTACATTACAAGTAGGTGCAATGACAGCATTTATAACATATACAATGCAAATAGTAATGTCCTTCTTAATGCTTACAATGATGTCAATTATGCTTCCAAGAGCCGCAGTAGCAGCAAATAGAATTGATGAAGTAATAAAGACAGATGTAACAATTAAAGATAGTACAACACCTGAAAAAATCGAAAACGTAAAAGGTGTACTTAAATTTAATAATGTAAACTTTAAGTATCCGGGTTCAAATGAAAATGCTATCGAAGGCATTGACTTTACGGCTGAACCGGGAAAGACAACGGCTATTATAGGTAGTACAGGTTGTGGAAAGTCAACACTTGTAAATCTTATACCAAGACTTTACGATGTAACAGACGGTTCAATTACACTTGATGGTCACGATATAAGAAATATTTCTATGAAAGATTTAAGGGCACAGTTAGGTTATGTTCCACAAAAAGGAATATTATTTTCTGGTGATATAGCTTCAAACCTTAGATTTGGTAAGGAAAATGCAACTGATGAGCAGATACAAGAAGCTGCTGAAATTGCACAGGCAACAGAATTTATTGAAAGTAAAAAGGCAAGATACGAAACTCCAATAGCACAGGGTGGAACTAATGTATCAGGTGGCCAAAAGCAAAGACTTTCAATAGCAAGAGCGATAGCTAAGAACCCTAAAATATATATTTTTGATGACAGTTTTTCAGCACTTGACTTAAAGACTGACGCAGCGTTAAGAAAAGCACTTTCATCAAAGGTAAGTGATAGTACAGTTATTATTGTTGCACAAAGAATAAGCACAATTCTTCACGCAGAGCAAATTCTTGTTATGGATGAGGGTAAGATTGTAGGAAAAGGTACACATGAAGAACTTCTTAAGAATTGTGAAGTGTATAGACAGATTGCAAAATCACAGCTTTCAGCTAAAGAACTTGGTTTAGATGATGGAAAGGAGGAATAGTAATGGATAACAAAGACGAACAGTTTAAAACTCCTCAAAGACATAGAGGCCCTATGGGTAGAGGACCTATGGGAGCTGGAGAAAAGGCAAAGGATTTTAAAAGATCTATTGGAAAACTTATGAAATATATGGGCAGATACAAGATAGCCGTATTTGTAGTAATGATATTTGCAGCACTTTCCACAGTATTTAATGTTGTAGGCCCTAAAATATTAGGTAAAGCAACAACAGCATTATCAGAAGGACTTATGCGAAAAATACAAGGCGTAGGTGGAATGGACTTTGACTATATAGGAAAAATTCTTATTATAGTATTAGCACTTTACCTTGTAGCCGCAGTATTTAGTCTTGTACAAGGCTGGATAATGACAGGAATTACTCAAAAGATATGTTATAGATTAAGAAAAGAAATTTCAGAAAAGATTAACAGAATGCCAATGAAGTACTTTGAAAGCCGTACTTATGGTGAAGTATTATCAAGAATTACTAACGATGTTGATACATTAGGAACAGGTCTTAATCAAAGTATAACAACAATTATTACATCTATTTCAACAATTATTGGTGTAACAATTATGATGCTTAGTATATCTCCATTAATGACACTTATTGCAATAGTTATTCTTCCAATATCAATGGGACTTATATCATTTGTTGTAAAAAGGTCACAAAGATACTTTAAGACGCAACAAGAATATCTAGGTCATATCAATGGTCAGATAGAAGAAAATTATGGTGGTCATCTTGTAGTACAGTCATTTAATAAAGAAGACTCTATGATTGAAAAATTTAACGAAGTAAATAACACACTTTATTCATCAGCTTGGAAATCTCAGTTTTTCTCAGGTATGATGATGCCTATTATGACATTTGTAGGTAACTTAGGTTACGCAGGTGTAGCATTGTCAGGTGGTTTCCTTGCTATAAATGGTGTGATTACAGTCGGTGATATTCAGGCATTTATACAGTATGTTAAAAACTTCACACAACCAATAGCTCAGATTGCACAGGTTATTACACAAGTTCAGTCTATGGCTGCCGCTTCTGAAAGAGTATTTGAATTCCTTGATGAAGAGGAGGAAGACCAGTTTGCTGCAAATCCAGTTCACCTTGACAAAATCGAAGGCTATGTTGATTTTGAAGATGTAAACTTTGGATATAAGAAAGAACAGACAATTATCAATGACTTTACAGCTCATGTAAAGCCGGGACAAAAGATTGCTATTGTAGGTCCAACTGGTGCTGGTAAGACAACTATGGTTAAGCTTTTAATGCGTTTTTATGATGTAAACAGCGGTGCAATTAAGGTCGATGGTCATAACATTAAAGACTTTAACAGACGAGAGTTAAGAGACGCATTTGGAATGGTGCTTCAAGATACTTGGCTTTATAAGGATACTATTATGGAAAACATCAGATACGGAAGACTTGATGCTACTGATGAAGAAGTAATAGAAGCCGCAAAAGCTGCTCATGCACATCATTTCATAGAAACACTTCCAGGTGGTTATAACATGGAATTAAATGAAGATGCAAGTAATGTATCTCAAGGACAAAAGCAGCTTCTTACTATTGCAAGAGCAATTCTTGCTGATAATAAGATACTTATTCTTGATGAGGCTACATCATCAGTTGATACAAGAACAGAAGTTCAGATACAAAAGGCCATGGATAATCTTATGAAGGGAAGAACAAGTTTTGTAATAGCTCACAGACTTTCAACAATTAAGAATGCAGATTGTATTCTTGTTATGAAAGATGGAGATATTGTTGAACAGGGTAATCACGATGAACTTATGAAGAAAGGCGGATTTTATGCTGACCTTTATAATTCACAGTTTGATGAAGCTTCTTAAGTTTGATGAAATAGCTAATTAAAGAAAACATAAAAAACAGAATTAATACTTAATATCAACATCTAATGATTAATATTAAGTGTTAATTCTGTTTTTTTAAAGTGTATAATAAGTTTATTTTTATTACAAACAGTAATAAGTGTAATTTTAATAATAAAGTTGGTGCAAATGAAAGAATTTAAAGGAAGATGAAAAAAGATGAAAGAAAATGATTAAAAATGCTTGAAAATGAAAACGCAATGTGCTAATATACAGATAAAGAAAACAGTAGTCGTAAACACAATAAACACAATAAACACAATAAACACAATAAACACAATAAACACAATAAAATAATATTTTACTAAAAAGAAGGTGTTGATATGCTTACAGAAGAAAGACTTCAAAGAATAGTAGCAATAACAGACAGGGAAGGAAGCGTATCTGTACAAGAACTTTCTCAAGAGCTTAATATATCTGAATCTACTATAAGAAGAGATTTAATAGTATTAGATAATGACAGAAGAGTAACTAAAGTAAGAGGTGGTGCTGTAAGTAATAATATGCAATACAGAACAACCGATGAAACAGTTTCATTTAGAAAAGAATGTAATATAGATGCAAAAAGAGCAATTGGAAGATATGCAGCATCACTTATTAAAGATGGTGACTTTGTATATATAGATGCAGGAACTACAACAGAGCTTATGATTGATTATATAGAGCCACGACGTAATGTTACATTTGTTACAAATGGAATAGGACATGCCAAAAAGCTTACTCACTTAGGGTTTACAGTGCATATACTTGGTGGTGAATTTAAGTTAGAAACGGAAGCAATAGTTGGAGAAGAAACACTTATTGCACTTGATAAATACAACTTTACAAAGGGATTTTTTGGAGCAAATGGTGTAAGTATTCAAAATGGTATAACTACACCAGACTATAGAGAAGCCGTTTTAAAGAAAAAGGCATTAAGCAGATGTAAAGAAAAATATATACTGTGTGACAGTAGTAAGTTTTCAAAAATATCAAGTGTATCCTTTGCTGACATAAAAAAAGCATGTATTATTACAGATAAATTTGATAATGATAAGTATAGCAAATATCCAAATATAATTAAAGTATAAAATAAAATCATACAGTTTAACATAATCAATAAAGTTTCCAACTTAGATTGTGTAAATTATAGTATGTGAAACTTAATTTACATGAACAATAAGCTTTTTACTTGCCATAATAATTTAAGAAGCTTGCAGAGTGTGTTTCGCATAGTGGTATCATAAGGTAGTGTAATGATTTTGATAAGCTGTTTGACATCAATATTAAATAGATGTAGATGGGAGGCTTTTTATGATATATACAGTGACATTTAATCCGTCATTAGATTATATAGTAACAGTTGAAGACTTCAAACTTGGAAGAGTTAATCGAACATCAACAGAACTTATATATCCTGGCGGTAAGGGTATTAATGTATCAATAGTGCTTAAAAATCTGGGCTTTGATAATATTGCTCTTGGTTTTGAGGCAGGATTTACTGGAAAAGAAATTATAAGACTTATTAATGAGGCAGGAGTTTCACATGATTTTATTCATGTAGATAGTGGGCTTTCAAGAATTAATGTGAAAGTACGTTCATCGAGTGAAAGTGAGATTAATGGTCAAGGTCCATTAATAGAAAGTAGTAATATAGATGAATTATATAAAAAGTTAGACCAACTTAAAAAGGATGACATTTTAGTATTAGCGGGAAGCATACCAACAGTTATGCCATCTTCAATGTATATGGATATTATGAAATATTTAGCAGAAAGAGATGTAAAAGTAATTGTTGACGCAACAAAAGATTTACTTGTAAATGTTCTTGAGTATAAACCATTTCTTATAAAGCCTAACAATCATGAGTTGGGTGAGATATTTGGAGTGGAATTGACAACAAGGGATGAAGTTGTTTACTATGCTAAAAAGTTAAAAGAAATGGGAGCTTGTAATGTTCTTGTTTCGATGGCAGGAGAAGGTGCTGTATTAGTAGCAGAAGACGGAAGTGTAATAAAGTCAAAAGCACCAAAGGGAAAAGTTAAAAATTCTGTAGGAGCAGGAGATTCAATGGTTGCAGGTTTCATTGCAGGATATTTAACAAGTAAAGATTATAAAGAAGCATTTAAAACAGGCGTATGTACAGGAAGTGCTAGTGCATTTTCAGATAAACTTGCTACAAAAGAAGAAGTAGAAGCATTAAAGCAGAGTATAGTTATTGGTGAATAAACATCTAAAATTAATTATGTAGAAAGGGGTTTTACGCATGAGAATTGTTGATTTACTTGATGTTAGAAGCATTGACTTAAATGGTAGTGCTAAGGGCAAAGAAGATGTCCTAAAAAAAATGGTTTCACTTATGGTAAAAAGTGGAAAAATCAATGATGAGCAGAAATATTTAAAAGGTGTATTCGCAAGAGAAAAAGAAAGTACAACAGGTGTTGGTGAAGGAATAGCAATTCCGCACTGTAAGTCTGACGCAGTAAATAGTCCGGGACTTGCTGCAATGGTTGTTCCAGATGGTGTTGAATTTGATGCCCTTGATGGTCAGCCAGTTAATTTATTATTCCTTATAGCAGCTCCAAATACAAAAGATAATGTACATCTTGATGTATTAGGCAAGTTGTCAGTACTTCTTATGGACGAAGACTTTACTAACAAATTAAAGTCAGCCAAAAGTGTAGAAGAATTTCTTAAGATAATTGATGATGCTGAAAGCGAAAAAGATGAAGAAAATAATTCATCAAGTAGTGCTTCTGATAATAGTACACAAAATACTACACAAGATAGTGCAGATAGTACTAAGAAAAAAATAAAAATTCTTGCAGTAACAGGTTGTCCTACAGGAATTGCACATACTTATATGGCGGCAGAAGCAATACAGAAAAAAGCATTGGAATTAGGATATGATGTAAAAGTTGAAACCAGAGGTTCTAGTGGAGCTAAAAATGTACTTACAAGTGAAGAAATAGCAGAAGCAGACGGAATAATAGTTGCGGCTGATACAAAAGTTCCAATGGAGCGTTTCGCAGGAAAAAGACTTGTTGAAGTTCCAGTATCAGACGGTATAAGTAAGCCTGAACAGTTAATGGAAAAGATTGTTAATAAAGAAGCTCCAATCTATCACGCAACAGGTGCAGATACAGATACAACCTCTAATAATGACTCAAAGGGCGGTGTGTGGCATCAATTGTATAAGCACCTTATGAATGGTGTTTCTCACATGCTTCCATTTGTAGTTGGTGGCGGTATACTTATTGCTATTGCCTTTCTTCTTGATGATTATTCAATAGACCCTGCTAATTTTGGTACAAATACACCTGTTGCAGCTTGGTTTAAAACAATGGGTGGATATGCCTTTAACTTTATGTTACCAGTACTTGCAGGATACATTGCAATGAGTATTGCGGATAGACCGGGTATCGTTGTAGGTTTTGTAGGTGGTTATATAGCTTCAGTTGGTTCAACATTTGCAGACCCAGCAGCAAAGGGAACAGTTCCAGCCGGTTTTATTGGAGCTATGCTTGCAGGTTTTGTAGGCGGTTATCTTGTAATTGGCTTAAAGAAAATATGTGAATATCTTCCTAAAGCACTTGATGGTATTAAGTCAATTTTAATATATCCATTAGTTGGAACACTTCTTATAGCATTATTTATGTGTGCGGTTGACCCATTTGTAAGTGCATTAAATACTGGCCTTACAAGCTTCTTAAATTCAATGGGAAGTAGTAGTAAGATACTTCTTGGTTGTGTACTTGGAGCAATGATGTCAATTGATATGGGTGGTCCATTTAACAAAGCAGCATATGTATTTGGTACAGGTATGCTTGCAGAGCAGTCAGAAAGTGGCTTTATGATTATGGCGGCAGTAATGGTTGGCGGTATGATACCACCATTTGCAATTGCTCTTGCAACAACATTTTTCAAGAATAAATTCACACCAGAAGAAAGAAAATCTGGTCCAGTAAACTACATTATGGGACTTTGCTTTATCTCAGAAGGTGCAATACCTTATGCAGCTTCTGACCCATTAAGAATAATTCCGGCTTGTATGATAGGTTCAGCTATTGCAGGAGGACTTTCAATGGCATTTGGTTGTACATTAAGAGCACCACATGGAGGAATATTTGTATTCCCAACAGTAGGAAATGTATTTGGCTATATTATAGCATTTGTAGTAGGTTCAGTTGTAGCTGCCTTACTATTAGGCTTATTAAAGAAAAATAAAAATTAATTAAAATCAAAAAAATGAATGGAGGACAAAATTATGAAAGAATTTACTTATGTTATCACAGACCCAGAGGGTATTCATGCAAGACCAGCAGGAGCACTTGTTAAAGAGGCAGGAACATTTTCAAGTAAGATTACTATAAGTAAAGATGGAAAAGAAGTAGATGCTAAGAGAATATTTGGAATTATGGGACTTGCAGCAAAGCAAGGACAGACAATTGTATTAAAAGCTGAAGGTGAAGATGAAGATGTAGCTATTGAAAAACTTGAAGCATTTTTAAAAGCAAATCTTTAATAAGGTGAGTTTCTAACTTGTATTGTGCAAAGCAATAAGTAGGAATATATTAAAAAATATAAAAACCTGATATATTCGTAAGAGTGTATCGGGTTTTTTGTTATAGTTATAAGTTTTTGTTAAAATGTGTAGTTTTTTAGTAATGTTCTTGAAAGTTTCACAAAAATATGTTACTGTTCACAAGGAACTTGTAAATAATAACTTGAATACGAATGTAAAAAGGACGGAAATGTTTTGAACGAAGAGATATATACAGTCAAGATGGATAGACCGTTAGGTTCTGTACACCCAGATATTCCAACAATGGTGTATCCAGTTAATTACGGATATGTAAAAGGAATTATAGCAGGTGATGGAGAAGAACAAGATGCTTATGTATTAGGTGTAGATGTTCCTGTTGATGAATTTACTGGTAAAAGAATTGCAGTTGTTAAAAGAAATGATGATGTTGAAGATAAATGGATAATTGTACCAGAAAATATCATGTATACAAGACAACAAATAGAAGATATGATACATTTTCAAGAACAGTACTTTGATAGTCATATTGAGATGGTCAACGAGGAGATGTGGGACGCTTATGATAAAAATGAATATAAGCTAGGTTATCAAATTCCAAGAAGCATGGCAAAAGAACTTGAAGATGGTGTATATCATGTAGTAGTTATGGTATATACAATGAATTATCAAGGAAAAATATTATCTACACAAAGGTCACGCAATAAGACTAATCCGCTTAAATGGGAAGTGACGGGAGGCTCTATTCTTACAGGTGAAAATGCTGAAGATGGAGCAATAAGAGAGCTTAAAGAAGAAACAGGGCTTGAAGTTAATTATGGAGAACTTATTGAGATGTATAAGTTTGTAGACGACAAAAGACACTGTATTTATCATGGGTTCTTTAATTATATACCAAAAGAAAAAGAGTATGAGATAGTTCTTCAAGCAGGAGAAACAATGAATTATCAATTTCTTGATTATGACGAATTTGAAGAATTGGTAAAGTCAGAAAGATTTGTAAAATCAGAGCAAGGCAGATTTATAAGATTTCAAAGTGATATTGAAAAAATCATAAATAAATATATACACAAAAACATAAAATAGTCCGATATTTAATATATTATAATAGTGTGAATATTTAAACACATCATTATTATTGAGTATTAATATTAAAGCTATTGTATTAAAAGTAGCAGAATGGAGATTTTATGAGAGTTGTTGGAAATTATGGAAGTACCTTATTAGATTATATGAATAATAATAAAAGTGTAAGTGATATTCTTAACTATAAGGTGACAGGAAGTGCATTATCAAATGAGGCAAAAGCTAATCTTAAAGCACATGGGATAACATTTGGAAGTGATACCGATACTGATGAAGTAAAAGAAGGATACTCACAGATTAAAAGTTCAGCAGTTGACCTTAGAACAGCGATAATTACACTTACAAATACTGGTGAGGGTTCATTATTTTCAGAAGAAAACACAGATAAAACAAAGGTATATAGTGCTGTAAAAGATTTTGTTGATAGTTATAATAGTATGATTGAAGGAATGGACAGTGTAGGTGGAACATCTAATTCATCGTATAAAGAAGAACTTACAGCATTAATAAAGAAAAATAGTGAAAAGCTTTCAAAGGCAGGAATAACACTCGATAAAGATGGAAAGCTTTCACTTGATGAAGAAGTACTTAAAAATGCTGATGTAGAAGATATAAAGAAAGCATTTTATTCAAATACAGATTTTACAGAAGAAGTAGCTACAAAAAGTATATATGTTGAAGCTAATGCAATATCAGCAATGTATTCGTTAGCTGTGTCTAACTATACAAATAGTGCTTCATATTCTGAAAGCTATAATACATTATTGAGTAACTTTACACAAAGTGTATAAATTTTAAATAATAAAGTCATTTACGACAGAATGGGAATGGATTTTAGTAATGAAAAAAAAGGTAGTAGTTGGTATGTCAGGAGGAGTGGACTCCTCTGTGGCGGCTTATCTTTTAAAGGAACAAGGATATGATGTTATAGGTGTTACAATGCAGATATGGCAAGATGAAGAAACTGCGGCTGTTGAAGAAAATGGTGGCTGTTGTGGACTTTCTGCTGTAGATGACGCAAGACGTGTTGCAGCACAACTTGATATACCTTATTATGTTATGAACTTTAAAAAAGACTTTAAGAAGTATGTTATAGATTATTTTGTCGATGAGTATAAGAATGGAAGAACACCTAATCCATGTATAGCTTGTAATAGATATGTTAAGTGGGAGTCACTTCTTACAAGAAGTTTACAGATTGGTGCAGATTATATTGCAACAGGTCATTATGCAAGAATTGAAAAGCTTGACAATGGAAGATATGCAATTAAAAATTCTGTCACAGCAAAGAAAGACCAGACTTACGCACTTTACAATCTTACACAAGACCAGTTATCAAAAACTCTTATGCCTGTTGGTGATTACACAAAAGATGAAATTCGTGCAATTGCAGAAAAGATAGGTATTCAAGTGGCACATAAGCCTGACAGTATGGAGATTTGCTTTGTACCAGACAATGACTATGCAGGATATATAGAAAGAGAAACAGGTTATATAAGTAGCCCAGGTAATTTTGTTGATTTACAAGGTAATGTGTTAGGACAGCACAAGGGTATAATTCATTATACAGTAGGTCAAAGAAAAGGGTTAGGACTAGCTCTTGGTTATCCAGTATTCGTTGTGGCAATAAGACCTGAAACTAATGAAGTAGTTATAGGTAAGAATGAAGATGTACTTGCTGGAAAGCTCTATGCTAACCGCCTTAACTTTATGAGTGTTGAAAAGCCAGAAGATGGCATGAGAGTTAAGGCTAAGATAAGATATAATCACGATGGTGACTGGTGTACTATAAAAGTAGTTGATAATGACTTATTAGAGTGTGTATTTGATGAGCCACAAAGAGCTGTAACACCGGGACAAGCAGTTGTATTGTACGATGGAGATTATGTTTTAGGTGGAGGATCGGACGATTAATTCCGTATCCAGCAAAATATG
>URYE01000077.1 GCA_900551945.1 uncultured Eubacterium sp.
TGAAGCTAAAGCTGTTTGGGAACACACCTGCATAGCAGGTGGTTTATTTTTATTGTCGATACAACAAAAAAGCTCCTAAAATAACTTTAGGAACTTTCTTATAATCATTATTTAATTTTTTGACATTATATGATATAATAACCAAATCAGATTAAATAAATAGGGATATAGTCGATGATTAACCTTTTCGGGAACGGAAATGAGGGAACTATGAATACAATGGAAATATTAACATTGTTATTGGTTGTATTCTCAGCCTTAACTTACATAGATAATCTCCACAATCATCAGAAATAAAACTAAGCTATTCCCTATTCGCAGTAGGGAATAGCCTAATGAAACTTAATTTAATATTAAGTTCCCGATTTGTAATCATCGGAATTAGTCAATCCTTAATTTAATCTGATTATAAGACTTTGACTTTCAAAAGTCAAGTTTTGGGGCATAGTTTTCGCTATGCCCTCTTTATTTTTATAAGAGCTTTCTAAAAGGAACTATGTCTTTTTGATTTGTGGTATGCTCTCCTATTATTTTTTCTAGCCATACCATGTTATACCATCTATTAAACTTGTAACCACACTTATAAAACTCTCCCACCATATTAAAGCCTATGTGTTCATGAAAGTCTCGGCTATTTCTTGTGCAGTATTCGTCTTCAACTTCTGGAACTGCTATGCAGGCGTTCATATTTGTGATGTTTTGCATTTTTAGATATCTTTCTAATTCTTGATAAAGCCTTTTGCCTACACCTGACTTTGTAAGTCCATATTTTACATATATTGATGTTTCTACTGCCCAGTCGTAAGCTGGTCTTGACTTAAATGCACTCGCATAGGCATATCCTATAATCTCGTTTTTATTTTCACTATTACTTTCTGCTACAAGATAAGGATACTTTAACAGTGTATTTTCTATTCTTGTTTTAAATTCTTCAACCGTTGGAACTTCATATTCAAATGATATAGCTGTGTTTAACACATAATACTCATATATATTAAGAAGTTCTTGTGTATCTTGTACTGTAGCTACTCGTATATTAAAATCCATTTCCCCACACTTTCTGTTTCTTTTCTCTTTCTTAAATATTGAATAGATATTCACAACATACTTATCATAAGTGTATTATTACATCATAACTTTTTAGGTTACGTCATAGAAATTAACGACATTCTCAATATTGTTAAATAAATATAATTTTTATAATCCACTTAATATTATTATTTTTGATACTCTTCTATTAAATTGCCAAATACGTCTATTGTCTCTTGTATTACTTGTGGCTTTGACATATCTATTCCACATAACTTAAGAAGCTCTATTGGGTGCATTGAACAACCACCTGATAAGAACTTTTTGTAACCTGCAAGTGTTTCTTCATCTCCTGCTAATATCTTCGATGCTATTGCAACTGCTGCTGAGAAACCTGTTGCGTACTGATATACATAAAATGGTGTATAAAAATGTGGTATTCTTGACCATTCAAGTGCTATTTCTTCATCTATTACCATATCATCACCAAAGTACTTTTTATTAAGTTCTTTGTAGACATTGCAAAGATTTTCTGCATTAAGTACTTCTCCATTTTCTGCCATGCTGTGTGTAATCATTTCAAATTCAGCAAACATTGTCTGTCTGAATAATGTTCCCTTAAACTGTTCAAGGTAGTGATTTATAAGATATTTCTTTTCTGTATTGTCTTTACAATTTTTTAAAAGATAGTTAATTAAAATAGCTTCGTTACAAGTAGATGCTACTTCTGCTACGAATATTTTATAGCCGGCATATACATAAGGTTGGTTTTCATTTGAATAAAATGTGTGCATTGCATGACCCATCTCGTGAACAAGTGTAAATACATCATTTAATGTATCTGAATAATTTAAGAACACATAAGGATGTGTACCATATGCTCCCCATGAAAATGCTCCATTTCGCTTACCGACATTTTCTCTTACATCAACCCAACCAGAGTTAAATCCTTCTTGTATTTTGTCAGTATATTCTTTTCCAAGTGGAGCTAAAGCTTTTAAGGCAATTTCTTTTGCTTCATCGTAAGTCACTTTGAGTTTATAATCACTAACCATTGGTGCATATACATCGTAAAAATGTAATTCATCAACGCCTAATTCTCTCTTTCTTAAACTTACATACTTGTGCATTTTATCAAGATTGTTATTAACTGTTTCTATTAAATTCTTATAGACTGACACAGGAATAAATGAACCGCTGAGGTACATCTCTAATGTTGAATCGTAATTTCTTGCTTGTGAAAAAAATATTGCCTGCTTTACATTTGCATAATAAGTAGCTGCTAATGTATTGATATAATTGCCATATTCTTTATACAGTGCATGAAATGCGTCTTGTCTTACTCGTCTGTCATTGCTTTCCATAAACACACTGTATCTGCCATTTGTAAGCTCTACTTTGTTACCCTCTTCGTCTGTTATTTCGCCAAACTTTGCGTCTGCATTGTTGAACTTTGAAAAGATTTCGTTAGGTGAAGCTGACATTTGCCCTGCCATTGCAAGAAGTTTTTCTTCTTTTTCTGTAAGTGAATGTTCTTTTTTTGAAAGCATATCCTTTATTGACACTTTATACAACGCAATTCTTTCATCTTGTAAAAATGTATCAATAACTTTACTATCCATTGCCATTATTTCTGGCATCATAAATGAATATTTCTCTGATAACTTAACTGCTGCCATCTGAGCTTTTCCTGACATCTCTTGGTACTTTGGATTAGTAGTATCTTCATAATATTTCATAAATGCGTAAACATATACATTTTCAATAAGTAAATCTACATCATCAGACTCTTTTAGTGCATTGTAAAAGTTATCAGCAGAGTCGCTCATTTTACCTTTGTATTTACATTCAACTTGCGCATTCTCAAGGCATTTGTTATAATCAGCTTCCCAACTTTCGTCAGTGGCGTAAAGGTCTTGTATTCTCCATTTATCTTCATTTGCAATTTCACTTCTTAATGGTGATTTCATAATTACCTCCATTTTTAACATTATTGAATAAATCTTACATTTCTATTATCTAATAGTAATAGGCAAAACTTACTTAAAATATCTACTTTACTATTTTTCTTATATACTTTTACTATCTTGCATTTTTAATTATTTATATTAGTTTTCTTTTGCTAATATTTTCTTATATGTGCTGTCTATTCCTATTGCTCCTAATGGGGCTGTTATTATAATAGCAAGGACTGCTACTGATAAAACAAGTCGTCCACAAGGAAGTCCTGCAGCTAGTGGTACTGAACCTATAGCGGCTTGAACTGTTGCTTTAGGTAGATATGCTATAACGCAAAATGCTCTTTCTTTCCATGTAAGATTTGTTCCTACTGTACATATTAAAACACCTACTGCTCTAAAAATCAATGCAATTATAATCATAAATACTGCAAATATTCCTGCACTTAATGTATAACGTATATCTACAACTGCACCTACTAATACAAATAACATAACTTCTGCAGCAAGCCATAATTTTCCAAACTTTTCTGACAATCTTTTTGATACAAGTGTCGTGCTTTTCATTTTTATTACACACGCCATGCTAACTACTGCAAGTAAACCTGATACTGATATTTTTCCTTCAAGCCAACTTTCAATTGATACGAGAAGAAATGATACACCTAATACAATAATTACTTTCATACTATTTCTTACATAGTGTTTTCTAGCATAAGCTGTTTCAAAAAATAAATACATTGCATAGCCTGTGACTGCGCCAAGTAATATTCCTAATATTATTGAAACTGGTATATTTATGAAGTTAATTATATTTACTTGTCCGCCTTGTATCATACTTAAAAATGTTGTAAATAGCACTATTACAAATATATCATCACAAGAAGCTCCTGCCATTATCATTTGTGGAATAGCTTTTTGTGTTCCATATTTTTGTTCTATTAAGTTGACCATTCGTGGCACTACTACGGCTGGTGATACTGCGGCAAGTACTGCTCCCATTACTGCGGCTTCTACTCTATTTATTTTTAGTAATACTGGTGCAAATATTACATAGCCGATAATTTCAAAAGTCGCTTGAATAAAGGACATAAGTATAGCTGAACGACCTGCTTTTTTTAAGTCGCTTATGTCTAATGACAGACCTGCTTTTATTAGGATTATTATTAATGCTATTTTTCTTAGGTCGGCGGATATTGATAGAATTGATGGGTCGAGTAGGTCTAGGACATAAGGACCTAGTATTATTCCTGTTACTAACATACCGATTATTCGTGGTAGTTTTAGACGTTGGCAAATTGCTCCCATTGCTAAGCCAACTAAAAAGATTAGTGATAGTGATGATAACATTTTGTTTCTCCTTTTAACTTAAGCGCAAAAAAGCTGATGCCTTTCTACGCCTTGATAATCGTAGAAGTCATCAGCTTGTATAAGCAGTTTAGGTTACCCAAGGGAGAACTTCATTCCCTGTGAATATTTATTATTCTTTGGTTATGATAGCAGGTTATGTGTTTAATGTCAATGTTTTGTGTTGCAAATTTAGGTTTTTTAGGGATAGCAGGATTGTATAAAACAGTCACACACCAGTAAAAGTACAACGAGCTATATTTATATGCCATCATCGAACAAGTGTGTTCGCTGTTGTCATACAAATATGGCTTGTCGTTCTTTTAATGGTACATTCGTTGTTTCATACAATCCTGCTATCCTTCCACTACGTTTTTATACACCTATATTTTTCTTATTTTCGTAATCCCCATGTTCCATTACCAATTCCATTAACTGAATAAAATATATCTTTTTTCCCTTTATAATTCATCGAGTCTGAAGAATGGTCTTATATATTTTTTCGTATTCCTGCTTTAATGCCAGCAGTAAGACTTTTTCCCGTTAATTTTTCATATTCATCATATATCTGAGAATATGTTGCTTTGCCACCAAGATTTTCTAATGAACAAACTATATAATCTAATTGTGCCATCTTAACCTCCAAATATTATACTTTAGTAATAAAGTTGTTGTTTTACTTACTTATTATATTGTGGTGTGGGTTAGTCTTCGCATTCTGGTATGTATTTTGAGCAGGCGATGGCTATTGAGCCGTAGCCTATATGGCAAGCTACGCTTAATGATAGTGGGTCCATATGAAAATCTAGTGTTGGAAACTCTTCTTTTATCACTTCTGCCCATTCTGCTGCTTCTTCTGGATTTCCTGTATAAGCAGCCTGCATATGGACTTTGCCTTGTTCATAGGCTTCTTTAAATCTTGTTTCCATATCATTTTTCATTGCTTTTATCATTATTTTCTTAGCTGATGACTTGCCTCTTGACTTTGCAAATGCGTCTAGTTTTTCACCTTGTAATTGAAGTACTGGCTTTATATTTAGAACTGTTCCAACTGCTGCCGCTGCTGCTGTTATTCTTCCGCCTTTTCTTAAATACTTAAGTGTTTCTAATGTTATGTATACACTTGACTCCATCTTATCTCTTTCAAGTATTTCTTTTATTTGTGTAGCCGTATATCCTTTTTGTGAAAGCTTTAACGCATCTAATACTGACTGTCTCATTGTTACGGATATTCTTTGATTATTAACCACTACTACTTTTCCATCATAATCTTCTGAAAGCATTGTTGCTGTCTGACAAGTTCCACTTAAACCACTTGACATTGGGATAAATACTATTTCTTCGTATTCTTTTAATAATTCATTCCACTTGTCTTGTATTTCTCCTACTGATGGCTGTGAAGTTGAAATGTCTGCGTCTTCTTTTAACTTTTTGTAAAATTCTTCTTGTGATAAGTTAATATCTTCAAAATACTGCTCACCATCTATAAAGAATGGCATTGGCAAAACGTGTACCCCTATTTCTTTTGCTTGTGCCTGTGTTATACCACTGTTACTATCTGTTAATATTGCTATTTTATTCATAAATTAAAACCATACCTTTCCTATTATGTGAAAAATCAATATTACTATTGTACCCCATCTTTTCTTTTGTTACAATGAATTTTACTGAAATTTAATTATTTTGATTTTCTAATAATTGGAGGTACTTAATTTGAATATTAAAGTTATTGATTATCTTGACGAGAATTTAGTTAATGAACTTTATTTTCTTTCTTCTTGTTGTGGTGATTATGAACCTTTTTTTAATCTAGGTTATGAACATTTTTTATACTATGACAACAATAAGCTTGTTGGATTTCTTTCTTATCTGCCTGATGAGAATTGTGAAAATGTATGTGAAGTAACTGCTCTTGTTTTGCCTAATTATAGAAAAAATGGTGTGTTTTCAGTGCTTTTAAATACTGCAAAAAAACACTTTCCTAACTTTAAGTTTTATGGAAATATTGGTAAAATGCTTACTAATTCTTCTATTAACAAGGGGTTTTATTTTTCTGAATACTTTATGAGATTTTCTTATAATGATTTTTTATCAATTGATTGGAAAGCTATATTTGATAATTACAGCAAATTATATATTTTAGAAAATAAAGTGTATGAATTATCATTTGATTTTTCTGATGATGATAAATATTATCTTGGATATTTTGATGAAATTGATAGTAGCACTTTAGATGGGAATAACAATACTATTTCTCACAATAATATTGTTAAACTAAATATATCTATTGAAAATATTGACTTTGATGAGCCTGTTTGTGTATGCAGCCTTGACTATCAAATATCTTTTACTAATATTTATGGTGTTTTTACGGAAAGCTTACTTCGCAACAACGGGCTTGGGTGTGCTTTAATTTATAATCTTATTTATGACTATTTTGATAATAATGACAATTCTAACAAGCCACTTATTCTTAATGTTTCAAGTACTAATACTAACGCCTTTAAACTATATAAAAAATGCGGTTTTAAAAAGCAAAACCGCATTGATTATTATTATATATAATTATTTTGCTGCTATTACATCACCCATGTTATAGAGTCCATTTTTCTTTCCATCAAGGAACTTGGCGGCTTCTATTGCACCTTTTGCAAATACTGCTTTTGAATATGCTGTGTGCTTAAATTCAATCACTTCATCTTCACCTGCAAATATAACTTCATGCTCGCCAACAATAGTTCCACCTCTTACAGCACTTATGCCGATTTCCTTAGCATCTCTTTTGGCACGTTCTTTACTTCTATCGTATTTGTAGTAGTAATCTTCACCTACAACTTCCTTTATTGAGTCGGCAAGTGCAAGTGCTGTTCCACTAGGAGCATCTAACTTCTGATTGTGGTGCTTTTCAACGAGTTCTATATCAAAACCTGCTGGTGCAAATACTTTTGCTGCGTCTTGTAAAAGCTTGAAAAGTGTATTAATACCAAGTGACATATTAGCTGACCTTAAAAATGCTGTCTTTTCTGAAGCCTTGTTTATCTTTTCTATCTGCTCATCACTAAGTCCTGTTGTACAAATAACTGCTGGCATATTTTTTTCTACGCAGAAATCAACAAGTGTATCAATTGCCTTTGCTGAAGCAAAATCAATAATCACATCTGCTTCTACGTCACATTTATCTATTGATGAAAATACTGGATATTCATTTTTTCCTTCGTCAAATGGGTCTATACCTGCTACTATCTGTGCCTGTGTATCTTTCTTTAAAAGATTAGTAATTACCTGACCCATATGGCCATTACAACCGTGCATTATAACTCTTGTCATTTTATTTTGTGTACTGTTATCAGATTATGTTTATATACTTATGTGAAAAATCGCAAAAGTTTTATCTGTAGACAGTGTTCCTTTCTTAAATATTATTAATTTAATATTCCGTAATTAACCATAGCTTTCTTAAGTCTTTCAAGATTAGCTTCTTCCATTGGACATAATGGCATTCTAAGAGGCCCAACTTCCATTCCCATAAGATTTAATGCGTGCTTTACTGGAATTGGATTAACTTCACAGAAAAGTGCATTTACAAGCTCTAATGCGTCAAACTGCATTTGTCTTGCTTCTTCAATCTTACCTTCCATAAACTTTGCACAAATATCATGTGTCTGCTTAGGAGCTACGTTTGACAATACTGAAATTACACCCTTTGCACCGATTGACATTAATGGAACGATAAGTCCGTCTTCTCCTGAATACATATCAAGCTTACCTTCTGATAATGCCATTGTCTGTGTTTCTTGTGCCATATTTCCTGTAGCTGCTTTTATAGCTACTATGTTATCAACTTCTTTTGCTAACTTAGCTGCTGTTTCTGGTTGGATATTGCAGCCTGTTCTTCCTGGTACATTATACATTATAATTGGAAGGTCTATTGACTTTGCTACTTCTGTATAATGCTTAATAAGACCTTTTTGTGTTGTCTTATTATAATATGGAGTAACTACAAGACATCCATCAACACCAGCTTTCTGTGCTTCTTTTGAAAGATATATTGCTGTTTCTGTACAATTAGAACCTGTTCCTGCTATTACTGGAACTCTTTTCTTTACATAGTCTGCTGTAAATCTTATTGTTTCGATATGTTCTTCATGTGTCAATGTTGACGCCTCGCCTGTTGTTCCACATATTACGATTGCGTCTGTTGAATTATTAATCTGATAATCAAGAAGTTCTCCTAACTTATCGTAATTAACATCCCCATTTTCTTTCATTGGTGTAATAATTGCTACACCTGCGCCTGTAAATATCGCCATTTTTATTCCTCCATTCATAAGCATAACTGCTTTTATAGATATTTTTATTATATGCAGTTAAAATAACAAGCTATGAGAAACAAATAACGCTCTGCCTGCTATTTATGCAAAAAAAAACTGGCACTAGGGCCAGAACTAACGCTTTATAGTCCTTTTAAGTAGCCCTCCATCATTCTGATGACAGTCGCAAATCTATTAAACTTACGCCCAGCAGTTTATATCCAGACTATACACCACTTCGGCATCATCACCTTTCGTATACATTCATTTGTGTTCTGGCACATCGTGTATATTACTCTTTAATAATGCAACCTCTACTTTATTCTATGGAAATTCTGTGGTTATTGCTACTTTATGTTGATTAACAAATTAAGAATTTCTATATATATTTTCTATATGTTTGACTATAGCACTTATGATTGGGTGTGTCAATATATTGATGGAGTTTTTATTTTGTAGGACTTGTTATTTGAATAGTGTATTTATTATTAAATTTGAATATATGCTATAATAGATATGGGTTTCGACACGAGCCTTATATTATGGTTAATGGATACAGTGGTGTCTTTGGTAGTGAACGTCTTATAGAAAGTCATTAGTCTTATATGCTTTCGAGTATATTGGGAAGTGATTGTATATAAGTAATTATTTTTTATTAAAAAATGCCATACTAAGTAAGTTCCCCTACTTAATATGGCATTATATTAATAAATTTTCTTAACAACAATTATTACACATTATACATTTCTAATTTGAAATATCATAAACTATAAAATTATAATTCTTCGTCATCTACTACTTCTATTTTACTTACTGATACTTCGTAAGCAACTCTCTTTTCTACTTCCTCGTCACTTAACTTCTTAGTATACTCTCTGCTTTGTACTCTGCCCCATATCTGTAAATGTCCACCAACCTCAATAGATGCGGCATAACGTGCATTTCTGCCCCATGCTATACATGGTATGTAATCTGACTTTCCATAAGGACGGTTAACAGCTATAAGAACATCAGCAATCTCTCTACCTAAAGGAGTCTTTCTATATATAGGTGGCTTGCATACATATCCATCTAAGAATATCTGATTTGATTTCGCCTGTTCTTCTGGCATATCATCATCATCAACAAATTGTAATTCTCTTACAAATATTGAAAGAATTAATTTGTTCTTTACTCCTTCGTGTCGGTTATATGACCTAAATTGTCCTGAAACTTCTAGTTTCATTCCCTTATAATCTTTTGTCACATCAATAAGTCTTTCAGAAATCATAAGCGGAATAATATCCACCATATCGCTTAATCTGTTAACCGATACACTCACAAGATAGAACCCCTCACCAAATACCTCATGACTGAACTTAAAGTCAGATACTACCTCCCCAATAATACTAACTCTGTTGTTTTCAATTACCTTATCAAGCATTTTTGTATTTCTCCCTTCTTTGCCGACAAACGGCTTGTGCTTTATTTTGTGTTCTTAATATATATATGTATCGATTTGCAAATATATTACAAAAAAAATTTGTTTTTTTTATGTTCAAAATATAAATTTTTTATATTTTTTCAGCCAGAAAACCCATGGTCTTTAGACCGTTGGATGAATGGCGTCACTTTCACATACTGTATAACTGTATATTTTTTACTTAAAACATTGTGTGATTTGGTAAACATTATAGTATAATAAATAGCATAGAGAATTTCTCTAAATTTAAGGAAAGGATAAATCTTATGTATCTTACGGTCAAACAACAAGTAAATCATTTGTGCAAAGAAGATTATTGTTCTATAAAGGAATTTGTCATGCTGCAAAAAATCTTATGAATGAAGCTATATATAATATTCGTCAGTATTATTTTACAGAAGGTGAGTTCCTTAAATATGAGAAAAACTACTCACTTTTGAAGAATAGTCCTAATTATAAGACATTAAATTCAAATATGGCACAACAAATTCTTAAAGAAGTTGACGGTTCATTTAAGTCATTCTTTGGTTTACTCAAACTTGCAAAGCAGGGAAAATATGCTTTCAAAGATTGTAAGTTGCCACACTATCTTCCAAAAGACGGATATACAACACTTGTCATAGGTTTTGTAAGATTGAACGGTAATGAGTTAATTTTACCATTCTCAAATAGTTTTAAGAAAACGCATAAAGCTATTAAGATTACTATTCCACCTATACTGCTTGATAAAAAAGTTAAGGAAATTCGTATTATCCCAAAGGCTAAAGCTAGGTTTTTTGAAATTCAGTACATCTATGAGGCTGAATGTATTCAAAGAAATCTTAATACAAACAATGCACTGGCTCTTGACTTAGGAGTAAACAATCTTGTAACAGCAGTATCAAGTTATGGTAAATCATTCATTATTGATGGAAAAAGACTTAAATCAATCAACCAATGGTTCAATAAAGAAAATACAAGACTTCAATCTATTAAAGATAAGCAGAGCTTTGGAAAAAAGACTACAAATAAGCAAAAAGCTATTGCTCGTGATAGAAACAATAAGGTAAACGACTACATGAATAAAGCAGCTCGTAAAGTTATAGATTACTGTATTAGTAATGATATTGGAACTCTTGTTGTAGGTTATAATGAAACATTTCAAAGAAAAGTACATATAGGAAAGCAGAATAAT
>URYE01000078.1 GCA_900551945.1 uncultured Eubacterium sp.
AGGTGGAAACTTAAATATCAAACTTCTTAAATAGATACATTAGTATCTTAGAAGCTCATTACCTTTAGGTGATGGGTAGTTCACTATAACTTAATATTTTACGAAAGTTTATTTGTATGCAGAATACAAAAAATTAAATACTACTGCATTTTGAATGACGGATAATAAAGTAGTATAATGTAATGGTTTGAGTGGAAATTAGAAGAAATACAGAAAAGAAAAGTAGAAAAGAGGAATTTTTATGCTGACGAATGATGCAACTATTTTAAAGATTAAACATGAGGTACTTTATCAAGTAGCTAAATTGGCTTATGAGGGTGAGTTTGATGAGAAGAAGGAAGAACTTCCTTATAAACTTATACCTGGCCCAACTCCACAGTTTAGATGTTGTGTATATAAGGAAAGAGAGATTGTTAGACAAAGAATTAGACTTGCAGAAGGAAAATGTCCTACTGAAAGTGACCATTCTGGTGCTAACAATATCATTCAGGTTATAGAAGCTGCGTGTGCGGACTGTCCTTTATCACATTATATTGTTACTGATAACTGTCGTAAATGTATGGCTAAAGCCTGTCAACAGTCTTGTAAGTTTGGTGCTATTTCTATGGGTAGGGATAGAGCATATATTGACCCTGCAAAGTGTAAGGAATGTGGAATGTGTGCAAAGAACTGTCCTTATAATGCGATTGCTGACCTTATAAGACCTTGTAAAAAGACTTGTCCAGTAGACGCAATTACAATGGACGACAATGGTTTTTGTGTAATTGATGAGCAAAAATGTATTAGATGTGGTAAATGTATTCACAGATGTCCATTTGGTGCGATAGGCTCTAAGACAGATATTGTAAGTATTATTAAAGATATACTTGCAGGAAAGAAGGTTATAGCTATGTTTGCGCCAGCAGTAGAAGGTCAGTTTGGTGCTGATATTACAATGTCAAGTATAAGAACTGTCTGTCGCAAGCTCGGCTTTGATGATATGATTGAAGTTGGGCTTGGTGGAGATATGACTGCGGCAGCAGAAGCAGAAGAATGGGTAGAAGCTAATAAAGACGGAAAGAAGATGACAACTTCTTGCTGTCCTGCATTTGTTAATATGATTAGAAAACATTTTCCACAGCTTGCTGACAATATTTCAACAACTGTATCACCTATGTGTGCTGTATCAAGAATGTTAAAGGCAAAAGACCCTGACACTGTAACAGTATTTGTAGGTCCATGTATAGCTAAAAAGAGTGAAGTAAAGGATAATCCTAACGAGGGTACAGCCGATTATGCGCTTACAATTGGTGAATTTAGAGCGATGATGAGAGCTAAAGGTGTTGAGCTTGAACCAGAAGAAAATAATACACAACAAGCAAGTGTATATGGAAAACGTTTTGGAAATGGTGGTGGCGTTACTGCGGCTGTGCTTAAGAGTATGGAAGAAATGGGAGTTGACTCATCACAATATAAAGTTGAAAAATGTGCAGGTGCGGCTGAATGTAAGAAGATACTTACACTTCTTAAAGTTGGAAGACTTGATGCTGACTTTGTAGAAGGTATGATGTGCGAAGGTGGCTGTGTAGGTGGGCCTAGTCAGCATAAGGCTGAAAATCTATTTAAGAAAGATAGAGATACACTTATATCAGAAGCTGATACAAGAGGAGTACATGAAAATTTAGGTAATTACGATATGTCATCATTTAGTATGCACAAGTAAAAAAATTGGAGATATGTATGGAGTATAAAGGAATTAAAAAGATTAACGAAGGAAAGTTTATAACACGTTATGACCTTGAATATGAAACAAATGACCATCAAAAAAAGGTGTATGAAATTATAAGCAGAGATAAGGATATTAAGACATTAGAACAGCTTAATAACAATCATACGGATGGTGTTGTGATTATTATGACAGATACAACAGGTGAAAAAATTCTTCTTAATAGAGAATATAGAATGGCTGTTGGTGGCTTTGTGTATAATTTTCCAGCAGGACTTATAGACAAAGGCGAAACTCCACAAGAGGCAGGAAAAAGGGAACTAAAAGAAGAAACGGGTCTTGATGTTATTAGCATTGAAGATACACTTTTTGACAGTTATAGTGCAATAGGCTTTTCTAATGAAACAAATGCTGTTATAATAGGCAAAGCAGATGGAACATTTGCGCCTAGTACATCAACATTAGAAGAAATAAGTGCGGCTTGGTATACTAAGGCACAAGTAAGGGGATTGTTAAAAGATAAACATTTCGCTGCTAGAACACAGGCATATTGTTACTTGTGGTCTAAATAAAACTGTATAAGGGTGAAAGAAATGAAGTTTACAAATAAGTTGTGGCATAAACTTGTGCTTGTTGTAATGGTAATAGCTGTATTTCCAACAATAGTGGCTTGTAAAAAAAGTGGTGCTAATATAAAGGTATTTGAATATGAAACTATGGACGATGGCAATATAAAAATTACTGGTCTTACTGACAAGGGAAAGAATGACAGTAAGTTGACAATCCCATCTCAGCTTGACGGTAAGAATATAACTATAATTGAGTCGGGTGCATTTAAAGATAATACAAATGTTACAGAAGTTGTTGTAAGTGATGGCGTTAAGTCAATTAATTCTAATGTTTTTTATAATTGTAAAGCACTTGAAAAGATTACAATTCCGCAGTCTGTTGAAATTATTGGCATGAATGCCTTTGCAAATACTCGTTGGGAGTCAGTTGAGTATGAAAGTCATACTGAAATAGTTGTCAATAATATTTTAGTTGGCGTTAAGGAAGGATTAAGTGAGTACACAATACCAGAAGCAGTAAAGATTATAGCATCAGGTGTATTTTATAATAATACAGAGGTTAAAAGTATAACTTTAAATAATAATATTGAAAAGATTGGTGATTATGCTTTTTCGGGTTGTACACAAATCACTGAGTTAAATTTACCAGATAGTGTAAAAACTATAGGCTATTGTTCATTTAGTAATAATACACAACTAGATATAAGTATTCCATCAACTGTAGAACAAGTAGGAACAGACGCTTTTCTCGGTGTTAAACATTTAAGTTACTCTGGTAATTTAAAGGGAAGTCCTTGGGGAGCAACTGAGATTAATTAAAGTGGTTTGCTATATTTATTAATTTACACAGCTATATAATTTAGCATTAAGAAAGGCGGGGTTATGATTAAAACAGAAAAGAAGATATTTAAGTCATCTAATGGGAAGAATAATGTATTTGTAAAGATATGGTATCCAGATAGTGAAAAATATAACGAACCCGTATGTGTACTTCAGATATGTCATGGTATGATTGACCACATTGAAAGATTTGATGCTATGGCAGAGTATATGGCACAAAGGGGAATACTTGTTGTAGGAAATGACCATATAGGACATGGACATTCTGTAGAAAATGAAAATGATTTTGGCTATTTTGCCGATGACAAAGACCCAGGAAGATATCTTGTAGAAGATATGCACAGACTTACAAAGATTATGAAGCATAAGTATCCAGACAAGCCATATTTTCTTGCAGGACACAGCATGGGTTCATTTATGGTAAGAAGATATATTATTAAGTATGGTAAAGAACTTGATGGAACTGTAATTATGGGTACTGGCAATCAAACGAAAATTCTTGTAAATACTGGGCGTATGCTGAGTGGTATTGTGGGAAGTTTAAAGGGTGACAGATTTAGAAGTAAGCTGATTAATGATGTTATGTTTGGTGCTTATAATAAGAAAATAAAGGGCGCAAGAACGAGCCACGACTGGTTGACAACTGACAGTGATATTGTAGATGCTTATGAAAATGATGAGAAGTGTTCTTATATTTTTACTATAAATGGTTATTATGGACTTCTTAATACGATTGCTTATGTAAGTGACTTTGATAATATTAAGAAAGCACCTATGGAATTACCTGTGTTAATGGTATCAGGTGAGGATGACCCGGTTGGTGGTTATGGAAAAGATGTTAAGAGATTGTATAATACTTTTAAGAAGCATTTTTTAGATGTTACACTTAAGCTTTATAAGGGGTGTAGGCATGAGCTTCATAGTGAGAGTATTAAGGATGAAGTGTTTGAAGATATTTATAATTGGATAGTTGAAGAAATTTAAGTTAAAAAATATAAATATTGGCAGACAGAAAAATGGTATGTATTTTATGTACTGATGAATAAGTGTTAAGAACTTCTAAGATAAGCTGACAGGTTTTTTGCAAACGTACGAGTCGGAAAAAATGCGACGTCGTGTCGCTTTTTCCTAACTTGCACGTCCATGTGCAAGTTACTCTGTTTATTGACAGCTTATCTAAGATGTTCTAAACATTTATTATATATACATAAAATACATACCATTTTTCAGCCTTTTTTACGTTCAAAATATTGCACCTACTTTTTTTAAGTGTAAAAAAGATATTTATGTAAGAGAGAAGTGGGAATATTATAGAAGTGTTTCGTATTTTGGCATTATGCCTATGCCGAGGGCGTAAGGGCCTGTGTGACAGGCGGTGGCTACTCCTATTCTTGTTGGGAAGGTTTCGGTGCTTTCTACGCATTTTATATTAAATGTATCTTCAACTACCTGTCGATATTCGTCACGTTCTTCAAAGTTACAACCTGAGTCAACATTAAACAGATAATCATTATAAGAAAGGTTATTATCAGAAAAATGTTTTTTACAACATTCAATCATACTAGCCTTTGCTTTTTTTCTAGTACGGCTAATTCCACCTATATTTAACTCTCCATTTTTAAGAACAATAACAGGAAGAATACTTAACTTTCCGCTGATAAGGCGGGCAAGTTTTCCTATACGACCACCTTTTTGAAGATAGTCAAGAGAGCCGACAGTAAAGTATATACGTCCCAAATCTGTCATTTTAGTAAGCACTTTTACAGCATCTTCATAATCAACATTGTTACGACTCATTCTGACAGCTTCATGCACAAATAAAGCCATAGAAGAAGAATTTTGCATAGAGTTAAAAATAGTTATCTTTGAGTCAGGATAATCTTCAAGAATTTGATTTTTGGCGTTAGTAGCTGATCTTTATAATATTTATCCCCGTCAAATGTTACATAAAGGGGAACAAGTTCAATATTTTGTGTTTCTGTGAAACTCTTTGAAAGGTCACATGCTGTATCACTTATAACTTTAAACATAAAAAACGCCATTCCGCCAATAATAATGGCATATAAATTTAGTCAATTGTACTTTTAATGGTGTGTGTTTGTTTTATATAATTCTGCTATCGTACAATAATATTGGAAAAAATAGGCTTAACATTTTGACAAATTTCGTATATAATAAAAATAGCTATGCAAACATAATAATCATGATAAACACATGAAAGGACTATTTTAATGAAAATAATAGATGTAAACACAGGAGTTTATGAAAAAAATGATGAAATAGCCAAAAGAGTAAATGACTATTTTCATAGCAAAGGCATAAAAGTATTTAACTTTCTAGGAACACCTGGTTCAGGAAAGACAACCTTGTTAGAAAAAATAGCTGCAAAAATGGATAAATCAAAACTCGCAGTTATTGAAGGAGATTTATATACAGACCAAGACGCACAAAGAATGACACAGTTAGGAATAAGAACAATACAGCTTAATACTAAGGGGGCGTGTCATCTTGAAGCACAGATGATAGAACAGGCAATAAATGAACTTAATCTTGATGGAATAGATACAATTATTATAGACAATATAGGCAACTTAGTGTGTACCGCAGAATTTAAGATTGGCGAAGATATAAGAGTAACAGTGTCAAGTGTTACAGAGGGCAATGACAAGCCATCAAAGTATCCATTAATGTTTGAAACAACAGATATACTTGTTATTAACAAAATCGACCTTGCACAGTATACTAACTTTGATATAGAAGCATTTAAAAAATCAGTTCGTGAAGTTAATTCACATTGTACAATAGTTGAAGCAAGTGCATTTAAAGAACAGGGAATAGAAGAAGTAATTGAAGCTATGAAGCTTGCATAGAATAATTATTAAAAGGACAGGAAAAAATATATGAAGGTTACAACATTTTTAACAGAAGGCTTTGAAACAGTAGAAGCTTTAGCAGTAGTTGATGTATTAAGGAGAGCAGGAGTTACAGTAGATTTAGTATCTGTAACAGATAAAAGACAAATAAAGAGCGCACAGGGCATTACTGTTTTGGCAGAGTATACATTTGACGAATACAATATGAAAGAAGCAGATGCAGTATTTCTTCCGGGTGGACCAGGTCATGTTCACTATGAAGAAAATAAAGAACTTATCGAAAATATAAAAGAATTTGCTGATAATAATAAATATGTTGCGGCTATATGTGCAGCGCCTAGCATACTTGGCAGAGCAGGTATTCTAAATGGAAAGAGAGCTACTTGTTTTCCGGGTTTTGAAAGTGAGTTAAAAGGAGCAACTCTTGCTGATGTAACAGAAAGAGTAGTTGTTGATGGCAATATTATTACTTCAAGAGGTATGGGAACAAGTATTGACTTAGGTTTAGAGCTTGTTAGAGTGCTTGTAGGTAATGAAAAAGCTGATGAACTTGCAGTAAACACACAGTATGTATTATAAATATATTTTAAAAATCAGGGGATTGTAATGAATAAAAATATAAACAATTATAGTGATGAATATAGAATTGATTATGAAATAGAAATAAAACGTGCAAAAAGAAGAAAGAAGCTTTTAGAAGAAAGAAGAAAAAAGCAACAGCGAATAAGAAAGATAAAAAGGATTGCAGCTAGTGCAGCGGCAATAATAGTTCTTTCAACAGCAGGCGTAGCATCAATTTATATGAGCAAGGATACTGCTCAAACTGAAAGCAGCTACAGTCCAAAAGAAACTCTTGAAGTTGCAGCAGATATCAATAGTGCAAGCAACATAAGTAAGAATTTATATCCGGCTATAAGCCCAGTCTATTCAGAAATAGATAGTGAAGATATAAAAAGCCCATATATAGCATTACTTGATGTTGAAAATAATTCCTTAATAGCAGGCCGTAATAGTGACCAGATGATTTATCCTGCTTCAATGACAAAGGTTATGACTCTTATCGTAGCAGTTGAAAATATTGGTGATACTAACAGCACTTATACAATGTCTGCGCCAATGATTTCATCACTTGTTGCTCAAGAAGCTTCAAGAGCTGGTTTTGACCCTGATGAAACAGTTTCATTTAACGATTTATTATACGGACTTATTCTTCCATCGGGAGCAGATTCTGCTGTTGCATTAGCAGAAATGGTTGGTGGAACAGAAGAAGGATTTGCGCAGCTTATGAATAAGAAGTGTGAAGAACTCGGATTAAAGGATACACATTTTGTCAATGCGTCAGGGCTTTTTGATGAGAACCAATATACAACTCCACTTGAAATGGCTATGATTATGAAATATGCAATGTCAAATGAGACTTGTGCAAAGATACTTTCAACTTATCAGTATACAACTGCACCTACACCACAGCACCCAGAGGGAATTGCACTTACAAGTACTATGTTTAGCAGAATGTATGGAACAGAAGTTGAAGGTGTTACTATTACAGCAGGAAAGACAGGATATACAGATGAAGCAAAGAGTTGTCTTGTAAGTTATGCTGAAAAAGACGGACATCACTATGTTGCAGTTACAGCGGCAGCAGATTACAAATGGCATGTAATATTTGACGATTTTGAAATATATGGAAATTATCTTCCACAACAGCCAGCATAATTTTAAAGCTTTTATTTAGTTAAGAGCAAAGAACCAAAGTCTGTACCTGCATACGACTTTGGTGATTTTTGCAATAACCCCATATTTGTATTAAGCAAACAGCAAATCGAATTGTGAATATTCGGTTGGATTGATATTAAATTAAAGTTGGAAGGGATTTAATTTCTAATGGACGAAATAGAAAAGCACTATAATAAATTTAATGAAGAAAAAAGGCTTACAAGAAGACATGGTCAAGTTGAGTTTATAACTTCAATGAAATATATTCACAAGTATCTTGATATTATTAAAAGGGATACTAAAAGACAAGAAGCTGATATTAAGATTATGGATATTGGCGCAGGTACAGGTAGATATAGTGTTGCGCTTGCAGGTGAAGGCTACGATGTCACAGCCGTTGAATATGTAAAGCACAATCTAGGGCTTTTAAAGGCGAAGAAAAGTACAGTTAAGGCGTATCAGGGAACGGCTGTCAATCTTAAAAGGTTTAAGGACAATGAATATGACCTTACACTTCTTTTTGGACCTATGTATCATTTATTTGGATTTGAAGATAAGTTAAAGGCTCTTAAAGAAGCCATAAGAATAACTAAAACCGGTGGCGTGGTGCTTGTTGCATATTGTATGAATGAGTACTGTGTCCTTACATATGCTTTTAAGCAAAATCATATTAAGGAATGTCTTGAAAATGGCAAACTTAGCGAAGATTTTCATTGTATACAGAGTATGGAAGACTTGTATGACTATGTAAGATTAGATGACATCAATAAATTAAATGCGGCCGCAGGCGTTGAACGTTTGCAGATTATATCAGCAGATGGGCCAGCCGATTATATGCGTCAAGTGTTAAATGCAATGGACGATGAAACTTTTAAGACATTTATAGATTATCACCTTGCAACTTGTGAAAGACCAGAGCTTGTAGGAGCAGGTGCGCATACACTTGATATATTAAAAGTCTAAAAATCTATCACTAAAACAGATAATTTTTATATAATAAAATATAGCTTGAAAAGAGGAGTTTTAAGGTGAACAAAAGTCTTAAATTTATATTGGCAGGTAGTGATAATAGACAACATTTTCTATATAATATTTTAAAAAATAATGGCTTTAGGGCATTATATTTAAGTGATAAAGAGCTTGAAAATTATAATGAAGAATGTGATGTTATCTTGCTCCCGGTACCGTCAAGTACAATATATTTTGACAAGGTTAAAAAGCTTTTTAAAGGCAATGAATATATATTTGGCTGTAATATAAGCAAATTTATTAATAAAAATATTGCAGATAAAGTATATACTGAAAAGGAAATTGACTTATTTAAAACACTTAATATAGTAGAATATATGGCAAATGAAGCAGTAGCGTACAAAAATGCTGTTGCAACGGCGGAGGGAGCAATTGCTGAAGCTATTGTGAGAAGTAGTGTTAATTTAAGTTTAAATCATAGCCTTATAGTGGGATATGGAAAGTGTGGTGAAGTACTTGCTTGTAAGCTAAAAGGTTTGGGAAGTTATGTTACATTTATAGAAAGAAAGGCAAGTAAAAGAGCGCAGGCAGAAGCTTATGGCTATAAAGCAATAGATTTTAACAGTGATAATTACAAGGAACTTATTAAGTTTAAGTATGTATTTAATACTGTTCCAGCTATGGTAGTTGATGAGAGTATGCTTAAAGCTTTTGATAAAAATGTAACAATAATAGACATAGCTTCAAGACCTGGTGGTGTAGATTATGATTATTGCAAGAAAAATGGTATTAATGCCGTAAATGCGCTTGGACTTCCGGGAAAGTATTCACCTGAAACATCAGCAGACATACTATATCAAGTTATTTGTGAAAATTTATTATAGTTTTAGATGGAGGTTGGAAGTGTAAAATGGAGCTGAAATTATATAATAATATTACGGTTGGATTAGTAATAACAGGTTCATTTTGTACGTTTAAAAAGATAATAGCTGTGATACAGTCATTAAAAGACAGGGGCATGAATGTTGTCCCTGTCTTTTCAGAAAATGTACAGTCGATTGACAATAGATTTAACAATGCAAAGGACTTTATCAAGGAAATAGAAGAATTGACAGGGCAAAAGGGGATATATTCAATACCAGAAGCAGAGCCAATCGGCCCGAAAGCCTTATTTGACGTAGTAGTTATTGCTCCATGTACAGGAAATACAATGGCAAAGTTAGCTAATGGTATAACCGACTCAACAGCACTTATGGCAGCAAAAGCTCACCTTAGAAACAATAGACCATTAGTTATTGCGATATCAACTAATGACGCATTAGGTATGAATCTTAAAAATATAGGTCAACTAATGAATGTTAAAAATATATATTTTGTTCCGTTCGGACAGGATAATTACAATAAAAAGCCTAATTCAATGATTGCACATTTAGATAGAACCGTTGATACAGTTATTTTGGCATTAGAAGGAAAGCAGTTACAACCAGTTGTTGTATCACCGTTCTAAAATATATTATTCTAATAAAATTTTTTATATCAATAACATTTCCTAAGATATTTAGTAGTATGTAAATCTATAAATGAGCAAATTTAAAATATTTTAAAATATTAGCTGTATCACTAAGAAATATGATACTTTTTTAAAAAAAATGTATTTTAAGTGCAAACAAAAAAGCCCAATCTTGTGCATTTTTTGTATTTGCTTATTTATAGATATAATAATAAATTCACAATTCAAAAAATGATTTTTTATTCAGATTAGAATATGAAAATTATGTAAATTCAATTTATTAGCTTGACAATTCCTTTCGAGTTAGATTAAACTAATCATTGCTGTTAGCAAAAACTAACTTTAGAAAGGCATGGGTAACTTAATGGGAAAAATTATCAATTTAATATGCGTTGTAGTAGGAATTATTTCAATGGTGGTTGGAGTTATTGGCATAGTGCTACCAATTCTTCCAACCACTCCTTTTTTCCTTTTATCAGCATTTTTATTTGCAAAAGGCTCAGAAAAATTTCACAAATGGTTTATTAATACGGGGCTTTACAAGAAGTATATAGTTGCAGCTGTACATAATAAAGAAATGACACTTAAGCAAAAAATAAAAATGCTTAGTGTGCTTGGAATTATTTTTATAGCTGGATTTATATTTAGTCCTGTGTGGTACGCAAAGGCGTTAATAGCTTGTATTGCAATAGGACATTTATATTACTTTGGGTTTAAAGTTAAGACATTAAAAGTACAGGAAGATTAACTATAAGCTGTATTATACAATGAAAATAGGTAAAGAATTTTATAGTTGATGGCTGAAAGCTAAGTAGTTCTAAGATGTGCTGATTTAGACGATGAAGTCGAATGTGACCATAACTATGAGAAACATGCTTTGCGAGTTTCTCAAGTTATCGCGACAGTCACCAAGGTCTTGTGCAAGCACAGACTTTGGCTCGTTGTTCGCGTAAATCAA
>URYE01000079.1 GCA_900551945.1 uncultured Eubacterium sp.
AAGAAGTACGGCTTAAAGGCAGCTCGTCGTGCTCCACAGTTCTCAAAGAGATAATATTTTCGTATGCCATAAGCAACGTGAAATTAGATATAAAAAACCGATTGCAAGTTTTATCGACTTGCAGTCGGTTTTTTGTTTTATAAAGTTTTGTCAATAATAATCCGATATCAATTAAAAGAATGTAACTAAAGTAAATGATATATTTGAAAATATTAAGGTAGCAATTTAACACTAATAAGTAAGTTCCACATTTCTATTGTGTAGGGCAAAGTTTAGGAGATTGGGACTTGCTAGATAAAGTATCAATTATGATTTATGCGAACAGTTAGCTAAAGTTTGCATTTGCACAAGACTTTGGCGATTGTCACTAAACTAAAAGAAACTCATAGAGAGTGTTTCTCATAGTTGGAGGTAATGGTTATGAAGATATCAGAAGCTAGGGCAAGTTATAATTTATATGCAAAAAAGTTATCGGACAATAAAAAATCATTAATTAAGAAACGTGATGAAGCAAAAAAGAATGCTGAGAAAACAGGGGATAGTAAGTATTTAGATGATGCGGCGACATTGGAATTGTCAATTAAGGAGCTTGATGAGAAATCAGAAGATAATCAAAAGGTTATAGACAGTATATTTTTACAATGGAATTTGCAATTTGAAGCACAGCAACAAAAAAATTCATCGGAAAATGCTAAAAAGACAAGTGCAGAAGTTGCAAAAATTATGGAAGTGGCAAGGAGAATTTCATCAGGAGCAATAGTGCCAGCTTCAGATGAAAAGAAGTTAATGGAATATAATGATAAATTATACTATGCAGCAAAGCAAGCTCAAATGTTCCATAAGATGAATGATAAAAAGAGAGAAAAATATAAATCTTTGTGGGAGGATGATGAAAATAAAAAGGCACAAGATAACCCAGACCCAGCAGAAGTGGCAGACAATACAGAGATTTCAATAGAAGCACCAGATATGCAGGAATTGGATATAGATAATGATAATACTTAATATCAAGTAGGCCTTGCAATAGGATTGAAATAAGAAGTAAGCAGGAGCTTGTTTTATAGTGTTACAATAAGTAATTAATTCATAATATATATTCAATGTTGTAATATAGTCTGTATTATAAAGAGTATTGATTAAAAAAAATAAGTGATTGATGTAATGATTTGTTGTATAATAATTTTATTTAATAAAATATTGCAATAATTAAAAAACTCTTGAAAAATTGGAAATATATGTTAAAATAGCTGAGTTAGCTAAAACTAACAAAAATATTAATCAAAGCTGTGATAAGTAGCAGTTTTATGAAAGGGGAATTTGGTTATAAACACTTTTTACGAGTGGCTTTACCAATAAGGAATTTATGAACAAAAAAATGAAAACACGTAAGCTGAGTATTCAGACTAAAATATTGCTATCAGGCTCTATTATTATTGCTTTGGTATGCTTATTATTAGAGTATAATGCTTATCAAAGATTTAAGGAAAGTCTTGTACAAATTGGAGTTGAAGAAGCTGACCTTGCGGCTTCACTTACAGTAGATAACTTAAATGGTGATATATTGTCAAACATAAAGGTGGGTTCAGATAATAGTCAAGATTATAAAGACACTTTACAAGTATTAAACAGAATGCAAAATAGTAGTGCAATATCATTTTTGTATACACTGTATACAGATGGAACTAATGTATATTATGGCGTTGATACTGATAAATCTGCTGCGAAAGTGGGAGATAAATATGAAACACCATATAGCGAGTTAAAGAGTGTCTTTGAAGGACAAGACTGTGTACAGGATTATATAGACAGAACAGAAGAGGGTGACTTAATCACTGTTTATAAGCCTATCAAAGATAGGTCAGGAAATGTAGTTGCAATCTTAGGTTGTGATTACAACGCAGAAACAGTTGTTGCACATTTGGACAAGGCAGTAAGAAGAAGTATCCAATTAACAATTCTTTGTATAATAGTTGCATTTATTACTTTGACATTAGTAGTAAAAAGAATAACAGCTAGTATGGCAAAGGTTAATAACAGATTATTTGAGTTAGTAAATAATGGTGGTGACCTTACACAAAAGTTAGAGATAAAAAGTGGTGATGAGTTAGAGCTTATCTCAGAAAATGTAAATGCTTTATTAGAGTACATAAGAAATATAATGAAGGATATATCTGCTAATTCGGAAAGGCTTAAGGTTGGCGTTGCTGATATGGTTCAAAACTTAGATATCTGTGATGAAAATATAACAGATGTATCATCAACAATGCAAGAGATGAATGCAGGAATGGAAGAAACAACAGCTTCTATTAATCAGATAAATAGTGCGATGAGTAATATTTATGATGTTGTTGAAAATGTTTCAACTAATGCCAATAAAGGCAGAGATTATGCAAATAACATGAAAGGACATTCTGTTTCTTTAAAAAATGAAGCTGTTGCAAGTCAGCATAAGGCAATGGAAGAAACAGAGAAAATCTCGGCAGTACTTATGGATAAGATAGAGCAGTCAAAGGCTGTAGAACAGATTGCTATGCTTACAAGTAATATTATAAGTATAACACAGCAGACTAATCTATTGTCGTTAAATGCAAGCATTGAAGCAGCTAGAGCTGGTGATGCAGGAAAAGGTTTTGCGGTAGTAGCTGATGAGATTGGTAAGCTTGCAAGTAATTCTGCACAGGCAGCAGAAAAGATACAAGAAGTATCAACTTATGTAATTAATGCAGTTAATAGTCTATCAGAGCAAGCCGAAGATATGATAGAATTTACAAAAACTACAGCGACAGATGGATATTCAAAACTTGTTGAAATGAGTGATGATTATGGTGATGCTGTAGATAAAACTACTGATTTAATGAGATATTTTGCTAAGATTTCAAATGACCTTAATACTCAAATGGACGAGATAAAGCAGTCTGTTGCTTTGGTTAATAATTCTGCTGAAGAAAGTACAAAGGGAATAACAGAAGTTACACAAAGAATGATGGAATTATCAGAAGCTGTAAGTGAGTTAAATTCACAAGCAGATGATGATAAAGAAATATCAGATGATTTGTCAGCAGATGTTGCTAAATTTAAAATTTAATATTATCAAAAAAGCCCCCTTTCTAATGTTTAGAGCAGTAGAAAGGGGGCTTTTAAGTTATTTATTCGCTTATATTGTTTTCCTTCATATATATTCCAATCTTTTTATCAGCTACAAGAATGTGGTTAGAAAGCCAACTTAGTAAAAATTGAATTAAATCAAGTAAGTAAGCCTGTTGATTGTTGTCGATTTCGTCTAGGTGTTCAAGGTTGATATCAACTAGTCTTTCAACAAATGCGGTATGAGCACGTTTTTGAGTTTCGATTTCAGGATAATTAATGCGCTTCATAAGTTCTTCTTCATCGTGGAAATGTAATTCTGTATAATCTTTAAGTTCTGAAAGAAGACGCATAATAGGGTCGTATTTATCGTGGAGAAGTTCTTCTCCTATTAAGTCATTAGTGTCTTTTATTATTTCAAAAAGATGACGGTGTTCATCGTCTACAAGTTCAATTCCTGTCTTATATTTGTCAGTAAATGCAAATGGGTCTGTATTTTCAAGTGTTGGTTTAATCTTTCCAATCATCATATCACTACTTAATATATGTTTATATAACCAACGTACAAGATATCCTAAAAAGTCACTTAAACACTTCTTTGCTGCTTCTTTAGAAGAAGTATCTAAAACAAAATCATTTACTTTAGCTGTAAATGAAGCATGTTGTTGTTTTTGTAATATAAGTTCAGGGTCATTAATACTTTCCATATAAGCTTCTTCATGTGCAAAATGTGTTGCAGCATAATCTTTTAGATTTGCGATAAGATTTTTAGAAATAGTGCTTATATCGTCTGTATGTTCAACAAGGAAAATGGCTTCGTTAATCATTTGAAATAGTCTTTTGTGTTCGTTGTCTAACTGTTCAATATTAAGCATACAGTCTTTAGTAAATTCGTACATACAAAACCTCTTTTCTGCACACTTTTTATTTATGCGAATAACAAGCCAAAGTTTGTATTTGTACAAGAATTGTAAAGTGTTACAATAACTTGGGAAATTTGCAAATTGCATTTCTTATATTTAATAAGAAATTGAGTGTGCTAAATGTATTATTTTTATTAGTAATTTGTTTGATAATATTAATTTATTATAGAGTATTTTATTTATTGTTGCAAATATTTTTGATATTTTAAATTTTGTGTTGTGAAGATAACAGGAGTATATACATAAACACACACTAGAAAAAAACAGTCACTTATATTTGTATTCCCTCATCGAACAAGTATGTTCGTTTATATCATACAAATATAAATAACAGTTCTTTTTAATTGTGCATTTATTATGTATATACTCCTATTATCTTATGAAAGTTTATGATAATGCAAGGTATAAAAACATAAGTTTGACTTTATATTTGTGAATAATCTGACGATATAAAATATAGTTAAAAAATTATTTGTTTTACAAAAGTGAAGGAGGTTTGTGTTATGGATAATACAATGGCGGGAATAACAAGTACAGTTAATAGTACGGTTAATAATGACACTTCATCAGTAAAGAAAAGTGATGTATCAGGTAAGACTGTTGGTAATCCTAAACTTAGTGAAAAAGCATCTAAGTATTATGAACAGCTTAAAAAGAAGTTTTCTAATATGGACTTTGTTCTTGTTAGTAGTGATATGAAAGAGCAGGCTAAAGCTAATGCTGCAAGTTATGCTAATCCATCTAAGATGGTGGTGCTTGTAGATGAAGAAAAGATTGAAAGAATGGCAGAAGATGAAAATTACCGTAAGCAGTATGAGGGAATAATTGCAAATTCTTCAACAGGTATGGCTTCTTTAGGCAGCAGTCTTTCAGCTACTGGAGCGACTGTAAAAGGCTTTGGTATGCAGGTAAATGACAATGGAACTGCGTCATATTTTGCGGTGCTTGAAAAGTCATCAGCTTCACAAAGAGAACGTATAGAAAAGAAAGCTGAGCAGAAAAAACAAGCTAAAAAGGCGGAAGAAAAAAAGACTAAGAAAGAAAAAGAGCAGGAACGCCTAGATAAATTAAAAGACAAAGATAAGACCTCAAGTTCAAAAGATGACAATACAATTACAATAACAGCTTCGTCACCAGAAGAATTACTAGAAAAAGTAAAAGAACAGGTGCAATGGGACAAGAGCGATACAATGCTGACTGATGATGAGAAAAAGATAGGACAGAAATTCGATTTTTCATTATAAAAATAATTTTTAAAAAATATATAATACACATATAGATTAAGAAAATAGGAGTGGGAGCTATGAGAATTGATACAAGTAATAACTTTCAAATCAGTATAAATACTGGTAATAACATTTCAACACAAAATACAAATGATACATCAAAAAGTGGTAATGTTAAGTCAATATATGTTGGCAATCTTAATCAGAACAATACTACACAAAATAATATTGAGCAGAAAAAACAGCAAGCCAGAAAACAGGCTATGAAGCTTATGTCAGATGCTTGGGATAAAGATAAAAGTAGACAAGGTAAAGTTGATGACCTTAATAATACAAAGTCAGATACAGTACAACAAATTTCTGATTTAAAAGAACGTATTAAAGATATTGACAATGAGAAGGAAAATAAGCGACTTGAGTATGGGGTGGATAAGGACTCACAAGAGCAAAAAGACCTTGAATTACTTGAAAAGTATCAAGAAAATAGATATGGTAGTGCAAATGATAAGTTTTCACAAGAAGAAGTTGATAGATTAAAAGAATTACAAAATACGCCACTTACAGATTATCAAAAGAGTGCGCTTAGGCTTAATTCTATAAAGACAGATTTTAATACAGATATTGATAGATTAAATAGTAAGCTTATGGGACTTTCAATGTCTATTATTGATGCTGAAACTGATAGAGAAAAAGCTCAGGATATGGTAAAGGCTTCAGATACAGGAGATAAGATTATTGAAGCTGCTAATGATGAAATATTGGGTATGCTTGTAGCAGAAGGTAAAGATAATCTTGACCAAAAGACAGAGAAAGCCGAAAAGAAGCAGGAAGAAGCACAAGACCAACAGCAAGAACAAGACGAGCGTCTTGATGATATAAAAGAAAAACGTAAGGAACAAGAAAAGATAATTAAGGGTCAGGCAAATGCTGATAATATACAGATAGATGTGAATTTAAAGAAGCAAACTACAGATAATATAAAAGACGCACAAGATAAGATACAAAAACTTATGAAAGAAAATAATATGACAAATGAAGATATTAAGGGTATAGAGATTGATTTGAATTTCTAATAAATATAGTTTATAAGATTTGTAAGATATTTCAAATTATAAAAACTATAGTAATGAGATTGACACAAGGTTTTTGGACGCATATAATTGCCGTAAAGGTATTAGTTAATATGTATATAAATGTAAAATTAACTAAAAAAACTTTATGAAAAGAGGCATGAATTTATGATTATAACTATTGCAAGAAAATGTGGCTGTTATGGTGATACTATAGGAGAAGAATTAGCTAAAAGATATGGTATAGCATTTTATGATAAGGAAAAAATATCAGAACTTGCAAAAGAAAAGGGAGTTTATGATAAATATCCCGATTATTATGGAGAAATTCCAGTTGATACTCTTTCCTATACAATATCATTGTCAGAAGAGGATAATGTGCTCTATGAAAAACCTCAAAAGGCATTAGCACAGCTTATTGGTGATGAGAATTGTGTAGTACTTGGTAGATGTGGTAATTATGCGTTCAAAGATAGAGATGACTTAATATCTGTATTTATTACAGGCGATGATGATAAAAGGGTTGCTCATATTGCAAGAAAACATGGGTATTCGGATAGAAAAGCATTAAAAATAGTAAGAGAAACTGATGATAGAAGAAGTGCCTATCACAAGTATTATTCAGGAGAAACTTGGGGACTTGCAAGTAATTATCATTTATGTGTTAATGTATCAAAACTTGGACTTGATGGCACTATAAATATGATACAAGATTATATAGAGCGTATTAAAAATAATACAGGCAATAGCAATATTTAATTTGTTTTGCAAGATTAGCAAAATAGATTATAAATATTTGTTTAACCAATTTATAATATTAATTAGTATTAATATGATGGGGATACTATATTTATTTAATTTAATGGAGGGTATATGTTAGAAAATGTTATATTTGATACGGGAGCAGAAAAGCAAGAGATTAAGGACACATTAAAATCTGAAGTAAAAAGGCTTGGAGAGAGATTATCAGTATTACAACAAGATATTAAGAAAAATGATATTCCTGTAATAGTGCTGTTTGAAGGTTGGGGAGCAGCAGGTAAAGGAAGTTTTATTGGTAAGACAATACTTAATCTTGACCCTAGAGGTTCACATACATTTAATACAACAAAGCCAACTGAAGAAGAAAAAAGAAAGCCATTTATGAACCGTTTTTGGTGTGATATTCCGCAAAATGGGGAGATTACATTTTTTGATAGAGGTTGGTATTTTGAGTATTCTAAAGAGAATAATAAGCAGATTAAGATATTTGAAAGACAGTTAAGAGATAATGGCTATCTTGTAATTAAAATATTTCTTCATATAACAAAAGAAGAACAAAAGGCAAGATTAGATAAGCTGTTAGCTTCAAAAAATACTGCATGGAGAGTTTCAAAAAAAGACTTAAAAGAAAATAAGAATTATGAGAAAAATTTTAAAAAATATGATGAAATGTTAGAGATGACTAACACTGAATATGCTCCGTGGAATGTAGTGTCAAGTATGAATAAAACAGAAGCTATGCACGACATATTAAGTATTATTGTTGAAAATATTGAAAGCAGATTAAAGTCAAAGGACAGTGATAGAATTGGTATAAGAGCTGAGTCTATGCAGCATGAACTTGTAGATATGCCAAAGCTTAAAGATATAGACCTTGCAATTTGTTCAATGGAAGAGGATGAGTACAGAAAGACATTAAAGAAACTCCAAAAGAAGTTAAATAAGTTATCGTATAAGTTATATAAAAAGAGAATACCACTTATTATATGTTATGAAGGCTGGGATGCAGCAGGTAAAGGTGGCAACATAAAAAGAGTTGCTTCAAGCTTAGACCCTAGAGATTATGAGGTTACTCCGATTGCCGCACCAGTATCTTACGAAAAGAACAGACATTTTTTATGGCGTTTCCAAAAGAAGCTTCCAAAGACAGGACATATTGTTATATTTGATAGAACATGGTATGGTCGAGTAATGGTAGAAAGGCTTGAGGGCTTTTGCAGCGAGAACGCATGGAAAAGGGCATATAATGAGATTAACGAATTTGAAGCGGAGCTTACCGACTGGGGCGCAGTTGTTGTAAAGTTTTGGCTACAGATTGATAAAGACGAGCAGTTAAAGCGATTTAATGATAGAAAAAATACTCCTGAGAAACAGTGGAAGATAACTGATGAGGACTGGCGTAACAGAGAAAAATGGGATAAGTATGAAGTAGCAGTTAATCAGATGATTAAGTATACTTCAACAAAAAATGCTCCATGGACTATAATAGAGTCTAATAGTAAATATTATGCCAGAATTAAAGCATTAGAAACAATTATTGCAGCAGTTGAGCAAAGGCTTGACAGAGAGTAAAATATTACCTAGTAAAATAAAAGTTCTTGTAAAATATAAAATTGTGAAATAAGTTACAATTATATTTGGCAAGAACTTTTTTGTAAAAATATTGTGTATTTTGCTAATAAGAAATATAATAAAAAATAATAAGGTATATTTTATGGTAAATTAAAATGATATATACTATATTTTTCTTGTGAGTAACAACTTATTCTGATAAACTGTCATAATAGTGTTGTGAGTAAGCAAATGGAATTGTTAATACATATCTAACTATTTAGTCTTAAAATATATATTAGTTAATTAACAAAATAAACGGAGAAATTTATGCAGAATACAATTTTTACAAGAATAAAAAATACTAACCCGTGGGTAATATTTTTTGAAATGTTCGTCATTGCACAGCTTATATTAATATTTGTATTTAATCTGACACATTTAAAATATGAAGCAGGCTTTGATTCGTCAGCAGCAATGTCGCAGGCAATGGAGATATGGAAACAAAAGACGATATTTTTAAAAAATTGGGAGTATCAGTCCACATTAGGGCTTGACTCAGTTATAATTCCAGCGAGTATATTTTATGGAATTACGCATAATATATTTCTAGCTTATGGTATAGCAGATTGTTTAGGCGTTTTGCTATACATATATATTTTTAGAGATATATTTAAAATGCTTAATATACCTAAGCTGCCAAGAATGATAATATATGTATTGTTATTAACACCATATTCACTAGAACCATTAGGATATATGCCTATGATGTTTACAGGAGCGGCGTACTATATTGTTAAGGTGCTTATACCAATTATGCTTATAGATATTATATTAAAGCTACGCCTTAATGTACCAGTAAGAAAATATATACACGTTTTAATAACATATTTTATATCAGTATATCTTACAGCACTTTCTTGTGGTTTATATATTTTAATATGCGGAATTATTCCAATAATAATGTATGAGCTTTACAGTACAATATGTAGTGGAAATATTAAAAATATATTGAATAAACGCAGTCTGTTACTGCTTATAAGTCTTGTGCTTTACGGCGCAGGTTATGCAAGTGCTAAGCTTTATGGGGCAGAAGTGTTTACAAATGAAATGGTATTGACACCTGTTAATAATTTTATTGAGAATATAGGAAAATGTGTTGTAGGTGTCGCAGAGCTTTTTGGAGCATTGCCAAGCAAAGAAATATATGTTACATCAGCATTTGGTATTCATTATCTTGCTCACATGGCTTCATTTTTAATATTTCTTATAATTGTAATTGCTGTTATAAAAGTTACAAAGCCATTATCAAGACTTGTTAAGGTACAAGAAAATATAGAACTTGATAATATTGTAATAGGTATGGTGTCATGTATAGTGGCTATTAATCTTTTAGTGCTTATTTTAACAGATACAACTTATGGTTCAGAAACTTTTGAATTTAGATATCATTTGATTTCTGTTGTAGCAAGTTTTCTGATAGTTGGAATTGGCATAGGAAAGATGATAGATTGGTTAAAGAAGCAACACAATAAGCTAATCTTTACTTCAGCAATGGCTATTATAAGTATAATATGGTTACTTAGTAATGTAGTATTTGCATATTATTATAGTAGTAAAAATATGTATGATACAAGTGCAGCAATAGTTAATTATATCAAAGAAAATACAGATTATGATTTGGTGTATTTTATTGGTGACAGTAGCTCAGAGGTTATAGAGGTGTCAAGAGTTGCAAGACTTATAGAAAGTGACCTTAATATTGTAGATGGTCCAGCTGTAGGTATGTATATTGGTTGGGGAACAAGCAATAAGCATTTTGAGCCGATTGACAGTATTGATAGAATGATATTAGTATGTACGCCACAAGAATATGAAAATCTTGAACCTAGATTGCAACATAGCATGAGTATACTTGAAGAATTTGATGGATATATTATCTTTGAAGTGCATAGAATTATGACAGAAGATGAATATGAAGAACATATAAAGAATATTGAGAGTCAAACATCAGAAGAAGTTGAAGATGACGAAGAAGCTCAAGACAGCGAAGATAATCAAGATAACGAAGATGTTGAAATGGAGTAACTTTATTAAGTGAAATATTAGCTTATATAAACAACGATGAGATTAGGTTGTTTGTGATATATAATTGGCTTAACGGTATTAAAATCAAAAAAATAAAAAAAATTAAAAAAGTTGTTGACAAATTGCCGAACATACTGTATATTATTACTTGTGTTCGGCAAGAAACAACACGAACAAAACAAAACAAAATTAAATATGCGCGAGTGGCTCAGTTGGTAGAGCTCCTCCTTGCCAAGGAGGAAGTCGCGGG
>URYE01000080.1 GCA_900551945.1 uncultured Eubacterium sp.
CAATATCCTTAACCTTAGCCCATACATCTTCTGACATTGGGTGGTTATCATTCTTATATTCATCTGAAGTCCACCATACTGTGTTCTTAGAATTTTCATCAACTACAATATATTTATCCTTAGGAGAACGTCCTGTATAAATACCTGTCATAACATTAACAGCTCCAAGTTCGCTTTCCTTACCAACTTCATAACCTTCGTTCTTTGAAGAAGTTTCCTCTTCATATAATAATTCATAAGAAGGATTATGAACGATTTCTGTTGCTCCTGTAATACCATACTTACTTAAATCAATTACTGCCATCTGTAATATACCTCTTTTCCTTAATAGTCAAAACCTATTTCGCTTCTGTAGTACATTCTATACCTAAAAATGTATACTTTACACAAACGTATAATTAATAGAAAACTCTGAAAATTTACCTTAATTATGTAAATAGATTAGCTACATTCTCGCTTGTTATAGTATACATAATTCGTCAAAATAAATCAACCTAAAATATTCTTAATTTTTTTTAGAATTAATAAATATTAACTGTTATAAACTTATAGAACCGCCCTATATTCTACTTAAAATAAGAATAATATTCTCTTTTGTATATATATTTAAAGCAATTCAAAAGCTTAAAACAGTTTTTATTGAAAATTTATCCGTATTTTCACAAAATATTTTTGTGCAATTTTACCTTATTTCACACAAATATTTTGACAATTTTTTATCAATCACTTTTTATATATTAAGAAAAATATTTCTCAATAGCTTCTTTGTTCAACTCTTCGCCAATAACAATTATAACTTCTTGTCCCTTACTTATAGGTTGAATTCTAATTTCATTGTGAGTAGCATTAAGCTCAATCCAATTATCTTTTTCAAGATTATTACTGTCTTGTAAATTTACAAACCCCTTTATTCTAAATACTTTACCACAACTTTCATCTGCCATTATATTTTTAACTGCCACGCATAACTTGTCCTTAGTTATCTTAACATTCATAAAATACTCAGACTGAAAGCCCTCATCATCCTGCATAAAAAGTTTTGTATAATTTTGCATTGTATATCCACAGTTTAATATTTGTTGATAATCTTTATCAGTAAGTTTATCCCAATCCTTACATATAATGTCTTTATCTAATTCTAACACTCTTTTACAATTCACTTCTTTTAATGATGTATTCATATAATCTATAGTATTTTTAATTTCACTACTTGTCGCACTATCACTTCTACTTAAAATAACACTTCCTGCATTAGCGAGCTGACTTGCTAATAAATACTGAGCTTGTTTAGACATATTACAGTCAAGCTTTGCGTCTGCTATTGTAATTACATTTCCTATCTCATACCAGTTATCAAGCGGTTCTTCATGGAGTACATCAAAAAATTCATCAACATCGTATATTCCTGATGGTTCAACAATCACTCTATCATAACCACACATCGCCATAGAAATAAGTTTTGTCTTAAAACGCCTAACATGACAATCATAATCACAACCACCAGCTACCATTTCAAGTTCACATTTCTCACCCATAAGGTCTTGTAATAACATCATATCCACATTTACTGCGCCAAAGTCATTTTCAAGAATACCAATATTGTGACCATTGTCCATAAGATATTTTGCATATTTTCTAATAAATGTAGTCTTTCCTGCACCAAGAAAACCTGTAATCAAATCTATTTTAACCATTTTTTTAAACTCCATTTCTTTAACTTATATATAAATTTTTGTGTTATTAATAATATCATTATTTGATTAAGAAATTTTATTCTATAATCACAAACATTCAAGGCAACTATTCTTTTTCCCTTAAAAATAAATTCGTCTATATATCCATCATCTGAATTTATACAATATTTTAATTTCTTAATTTGTCTACTATTATTATTTATTATATTTTTAATACGCTTTACTGCCCTTTTTGAAATGTAAAACACTTCTGTTGTCTTTTCAATATTATCAAATATATATGTTCTATATATCACTTTTCCATCTTTATATACATCAATTGAAAACCCACCATCATCTTCTGCAATTTCCCCATAAGATGGTGATTGCATATACCCAAATAATATCTTTTTTGTTTCCTTTAAACGAGCTTCTCTATCCTTCTTTGCCTTTTCACATAACTTATTATACCTTATATCTTCTTCTGTTAATTGTCTATTAATATTTACATCTCTTAAAAAAGTGGGAATATTCATATTTTTTCTCCATTCACATTACTTTAATAATGTAATATTATACAAAAAAATCGGAGCAATTGCTACTGCAACTACTCCAATTCATTAATACATTTTTATCATAATCATTAGCTAAATTACTTAATACTAGCAAGCTATGCTCTCACCTTTAACCTTTAAAACACTCTCCAAAAACATCTTGTGAATACTAAGGTTATCATCAAGTTCTGGGTGAAATGCAAATGCCAACTGATTATTATACCTTACTCCAACAATTTTTCCATCTACCTTTGCTAATACATCAACATTTCCGTCTACCTGTGATATATAAGGTGCTCTTATAAATGTCATTGGTACTTGACCTATTCCCTTTACATAATCAGTTGTATGGAAACTTCCAAGCTGTCTACCGTAAGCATTGCGCTTTACAGTAACAGGCATTGTTGCAAGATGTTTTGTGTTATCATCTTCTATTTTGCTTGCTAAAAGTATCATGCCTGCACATGTGGCAAGCACAGGCATTCCGTTCTCTATTTGTTTTTTTATTATATCATACATACCACTTTCTCGTAACAACTTCCCCTGCACTGTACTTTCTCCACCGGGAAAAATAAGTGCGTCATAATGTTTTTCAAGGTCTTTAGAATTTCTTAATTCAATACAAGAAACACCCAGCTTTTCCATTGCCCTTTCATGTTCAATAAATGCTCCTTGTACCGCTAATACACCAACAACCATTACTTCCCTCTTTCTGCCATAAGTAAAGCTATCTCCTGCTCATTAATACCAACCATAGCTTCACCAAGGTCTTCTGACAAATGCGCAATAAGTTCAGCATCTTTATAGTTAGTTACAGCTTGAACAATTGCTGCTGCACGTTTCTTAGGATTACCAGACTTAAATATACCAGAACCCACAAAGACACCTTCTGCCCCAAGCTGCATCATAAGAGAAGCATCTGCTGGTGTAGCTACTCCACCTGCCGCAAAATTAACAACTGGAAGTTTGTGATTGTCATGTACATAAAGCACAAGGTCGTAAGGTACTTGTAACTGTTTTGCTGCTTCAAAAAGTTCATCTTCTCGCATACTGACAAGCTTAGCAATCTCGCTGTTCATTTTTCTCATGTGCCTTACAGCTTGAACAACATCACCAGTTCCAGGCTCACCTTTAGTTCTAATCATAGAAGCACCCTCATTAATTCTTCTTAATGCTTCTCCTAAATCCTTTGCTCCACATACAAATGGTACTTTAAACTCTCTTTTATTAATATGATAAACATCATCTGCTGGTGATAATACTTCACTCTCATCAATATAATCAATCTCAATAGCTTGTAATATCTGTGCTTCCGCAAAATGCCCTATTCTACACTTAGCCATAACAGGAATTGACACAGCCTCTTGTATTCCCTTAATCATCTTAGGGTCACTCATTCTTGAAACTCCACCTGCTGCCCTTATATCTGCTGGTATTCTTTCAAGCGCCATAACAGCACAAGCCCCTGCTTCCTGTGCAATTTTTGCCTGTTCAGGTGTAGTTACGTCCATAATAACGCCACCCTTTAACATTTGTGCAAGCTCTTTGTTTAACTTATATCTTTCTGAATTTGAATTACTCATATTAATATCCCGTCCTTTTCATGAATTATTGAATTAATCTCTAATCAAAAATATATATGTGCCACATGAGCTAAATTATATTATTATTGTGATATTATTAAAATACTCATTTTCCATTTATTAAACAATGTCAGTTTATCTATATTAAAATATAATCAACCCCTTTATATTATCAGATTAAACAAACTGACCTTATCTGACCATATCTCCAATTGTATAAAAAAATCCCCCTTTTATTACTTTACATAATAAAAGAGGGAATATTTATTAATACTTTATTCTTCTTAAAAATAAAGCATGAGGTTCTGCTGGAAGTGACATTTGTATGTCTTGACCATCAAGTGCCTTTTTAACATCTTCTGGCTTCTTAAGACCATTTCCAACATCTAACAACATACCAATCATAAGACGAGCCATATTGTGAAGAAAATCATTCGCTGTTATTCTTATTACAGCTTTTTTACTGTCTTCATTATACTGTATATCTATACTGTCAATACGTCTGACTGTTGATTTGCTCTTTTTTGCAGTTGTAAATGATTTAAAATCATGTTCTCCAACAAAATAATCTGCTGCCTTACGCATATTATTAAAGTTAGGCACTTCAAATGTATGATAACAATATCTTCTATTAAATACATCTGCTATATCAGCTGTATCAAGCCTATATTCATACACTCTTGCCTTTGCATTAAGCTGACTGTGAAATCTATCATCAACTGCTTCAACCTTTAATACTGCAATATCTCTGGGAAGATATCTGTTAAGATAATTTCTAAGTTCATAATCTTTTTGACTTGTATTAAGCTTAAAGTTAGCTATCTGACCACACGCATGAACACCTTTTTCTGTTCTGCTTGCGCAAAATATATCTACATCTTCGCCTGTCATTTTACTTAAAATGTCTTTAAGCTTAGCTTCAATTGTGTTAGTTGAATTATCTTTTCCAAGTCGCTGCCAGCCATCATATCTACCACCATCATACTGTAACAAAATTCTATAATTATACATCTTCTTCCATTGCTTTCTTTATAACTTCTACTATAACCTCTGCGTCAAATGGCTTCTGCACAAAATCTACTGCACCTCTTTTAAGTGCTTCTACCACATTATTCTTCTGACCTGCTGCTGTAACCATTATAATCTTAGCTTCTGGGTCTATTCTCATTATTTCTGTTACCGCATCTATTCCATCAAGATTAGGCATTGTAATATCCATTGTAACAACATCTGGCTTAAATTCTTTATATTTTTCAATGCCATCTATTCCATCAATAGCTTCAGCTACCACCTCAAATCCTGCTCCTATAAGCATATTCTTTAGAAACTTTCTTGAAGTCTTTGAATCGTCTACTATTAATATTCTTTCCATACTATAACCATACCTTTCATTTTATCTGTTAATTCGTGCAAATGTTATTGTGTCTAAAAATCACCCAGAAATATCAAATAAAGGCTCTTACTTTATATTACTCCTTCACTGCTTGCAATCTCAACACATTCATCAATTGCCATAATTGCATTAAATGATATACCGTCTATATCCATATTGACAATATAAAATCCTTTATCACTGTTAATTCTTATATCGTCATAAAATACTGGTGGATGAAGTATAACTTCTACATCTTCTCCACTAAGTCTTGTTGCAAAAGAGCCATTGATACAATTAATCATCTCACATACGGAATCATACGCATCTTCATCAAATGTGTCAAATTCCTCATCTGCAAACTGGGAAGCAATCTTTAAAAGAACTTCCTCATCTCCCTCAATACCAAACAATATATCCATATCTCCGTCCATCATCTGACATCCGAAAAACTTACCTTCGTACTCTTCGCTTACTGTTATACGGTTAAGGACTACTGTATCCCTTAAGTACATCTTAAAATTCTTTAATATACATTGAAGTTGCTGAATGTAACGTTCATTTCTCATTTTAACAAATGTAGATACAAGTGCATCTACATCCCCTGTTTTAAGTACACGCAATTCTCTATCTGAAAGACTATTTCCCATATAATTCTTTGCAATGTACCTACTGAACAACATATCTTTCATATCTATTTCTCCTTAAATGATTAAACAATAAGTACTTGTGACAATTCCCCTTTGGAAGTAAAATCCCATTGAAATATAACAACATATTAAATAAATAATCATTACTGTTCTTGATTATAAGAATAAAAGTTCAAGAATTTATCGCAATTGAATTATCAATATGATATTTTATACATTTCTATATCAACATTATACTACACTTTCAGTCTATTTAGCAAGTAATAAACGAATTGTTTGTATATTTTTTATCAAAGAAAATTATATAATTTATCTATTTATACAAAATTGCTTATTGCTTTTTAATAATATAAGTCAGTAAATAATTGATAATATTAAACAAAATATACAAATATATAAAAACTGGCATGGCATTTTAAAACACCATACCAGTCTTATTAAAACATATTATAAAAATACAAATAAAATGAATACTTGTAATTACTTTATTACTTATCTTCTACGCTATAGTTAGGAGCTTCCTTTGTAATATGAATGTCATGTGGATGACTTTCTCTTAATGCTGCTGAAGACATCTTAATAAACTTAGCTGTTTCTTGAAGAGTTGGAATATCTTGTGAACCACAATAACCCATACCAGACCTTAATCCACCCATAAGCTGGAATATTGTATCTTCAACAAGTCCTTTATATGCAACTCGTCCTTCAACACCTTCTGGTACAAGCTTCTTAGCACCTGTCTGGAAATATCTGTCCTTGCTTCCATTTTCCATAGCTGCAATAGAACCCATTCCTCTATATACCTTATACTTTCTTCCCTGGAATAACTCAAATGTACCAGGAGCTTCATCACAACCCGCTAAAAGACTTCCAAGCATACATACATTACCACCAGCCGCAATTGCCTTAACAATATCGCCTGAATACTTAATACCACCATCAGCGATTACAGGAATACCATACTTCTTAGCTTCTGCATAAGCATCCATAACTGCTGTTATCTGTGGTACACCAATACCTGCAACAACTCGTGTTGTACAGATAGAACCAGGTCCAATACCAACCTTAACAGCATCTACACCAGCTTCACAAAGAGCCTTAGCTGCTGCTCCTGTTGCTATATTACCAGCTATTACCTGTAAATCTGGATAAGCTGCCTTAATCTGCTTTAATGTTGTAATAATATTCTTTGAATGACCATGAGCTGAATCAATTACGATACAATCAACCTTAGCCTTTACAAGAGCTTCAACTCTATCCATAACATTTGCAGTAATACCAACAGCCGCACCACAAAGAAGTCTTCCCTGTGAGTCATGAGCTGATAAAGGATACTTAATCTGCTTTTCAATATCTTTAATTGTAATAAGACCTCTAAGCTTGAAATCATCATCAACAATAGGAAGCTTTTCTTTTCTTGCTTTTCCAAGAATTTTCTTAGCTTCATCAAGTGTAATTCCAACTGGTGCTGTGATAAGATTTTCGCTTGTCATGCACTCACTAATTGGTCTTTTAAAATCTTCTTCAAACTTTAAATCTCTGTTAGTAATAATACCTACTAATTTGCCATCATTATCTGTGATTGGAACACCTGAAATTCTAAACTTGCCCATAAGATTGTTAGCATCTTCAAGTGTATTTTCTGGGTGAAGATAAAATGGGTCTGTAATAACTCCATTTTCTGAACGCTTGACCTTGTCAACTTCTTCAGCCTGCTCTTCAATAGACATATTCTTATGAATAATACCAATACCACCCTGTCTTGCCATAGCAATAGCCATTCTATGCTCTGTAACAGTGTCCATTCCTGCACTCATAAGTGGAATGTTAAGCTTAATCTTGTTAGTAAGCTGTGTAGATAAATCAATCATATTTGGTGTTACTTCTGAGTACTGTGGTACTAAAAGCACATCATCAAAAGTAATTCCTTCACCAATAATCTCACCCATTTTCTCGTATCCTCTCTTTCTTAATAATAATAGTATAATAGTAATTAAATTTTTTCACACTAGAAAAAATTTAGGCTGACATTGTATTGTCTTTGCCATATATTTTTTCATAATATATCAAAATATAATCAAAATGTCAAACAAATTTTAATTAAATTATAATTTTTTGCGATACAATAAACTTGTATTTTTATACATTACTTTCTTAGCACTTATATGCTCCTTTGGGTGCTACTTCTTTAATAGCTTTTTTCATTCTTTCATCTGGCTCGATGAGAATTTTTACCATTTCATTACTGCTATCTAATGTATACATAACAACTACATTATCCATTCCCTGATTAGCTGTAAAATCAAATGTTCTTAACTTCTTATGCTCCATTCTCAATGCGTCTTGTGAACCTACTGGTGCTATTAAAGTTGCTCTTGAAATACTGAACACTCCACATCTTTTTCTCATTGACCTTGACATTATCTTATCAACTGTCATGTCATTATCTACAAGAGAATACTCATATTCTGCATTGTAATACTTAAATACAATTACAGTTGCTACAACAAGTACTGCAAGAAGAAGTATACCTAACGCATATGTTGAAGGTATTGTTGTAACTGCTAGTATACATGCTATAATCATCACTGTTTTAAAAATAATTGATGATGTAGGTGCTTTTGTTTTAATAATCTGTTCTGTTGGTAAACTATTCATTACTTTTCCCTTTTCTTTCTAAAATATTTTTATAAACCTACTATTGAATTACTATACCACAATTATCATTAATATGTGTTAATATAAATATCATATCTTCTTCTGGTACTGATACACAACCTGCGGTCGGTCTTCCATTTGAACAATGAAGGAAAAAGCAACTTCCAGCTCCTTGTATTCCCTCTTGATTATATCCTATAAAAAGGCAATATCCATAACTGCTCGGATAATCAATAATATGCTCCGCATGGCTCCATTCTGTGTAAGGTGTATCTGTTCTTACATATTGATTGTATAATTCTGATGAAGTGTCATCAACCCAATAGTCATAATCATCAACTTGTAAATATGGAATTGAAGTTCCAGGATTAGAATTTATTCCAAATGCAAAGTAAAGTGGAAATGTTCCTTGTGGTGTAACTGATGTATTCTCACTTGCTTGTCCTACTCCCATTGAACCAACAAAACCATTTGTTCTTAAAATCTCAGTCCATACTCCATTCTGGTTTTCGTGCATTGTAACAGTTGCATTTGTTCCTTGCGCTTCAACTACTACAAGTTGTGAATATTCATTTGAAGCAGGAAGATTTGCTGCAAAGCTTTGCTCTACATAAGATACTGCCATTCCATTTACAATATCCCAAGCTTGAAGTCCATCTTCTATGTGACCATTATAATTGTAATCTATCGTTCCATTTGTTACATACCACCAACCATATTCACTGTCAGTAATTCCTGTGTAATTAAAATCAACTGCACCATTAGTTATTCTCCACCAACCGTACTGATTTAGGGCAAGCCCATTATATGACCAGTCTAATGCTCCATTTTTCATATACCACCAACCATATTCATTCAATGTAAGCCCTGTATATGATAAATCTAACATTCCGTTTGTTACATACCACCAACCATATTCATTTAATGCCATTCCTGTATATGACAAATCTAACATTCCATTTTTCACATACCACCAGCCATATTCATTTAACGCAAGTCCTGTATATGATAAATCTAATTTACCATTTTTTATATACCACCAGCCGTAATCATTTAACGCAAGCCCTGTGTATGATAAGTCTAATACTCCATCCTTTACATACCACCAATCATACTCATTCAATGCCATTCCCGTATATGAATAATCAATTTCACCATCTGTCATATTTGTCCAAATGTCATCTATTAGCACTAATTGGTGATAATAATTATCATCATTTTCTTCAGCTAATGCAACTTGCCCTTTGCCAATAGCCAAAATCATTGACAAAAATATGACAACACTTATATATTTTGTTTTCAAATGCAATACCCCTTTCTTTAATGCTTTAAAATACTGTGAAATAATAAATTAAATACAATTCTAAAATTTCACATATTTATATTACCAAATAATTGCAAATAAACCAATCACTTATTTTTTTAATTTAATTCATGTATAATAAAATACATTTAATCTTTAAATATTATCTAAGTTCAACAACTACAAAACAATCAAAAAATAAGTTATTGTTAATTCAAATATACAAAAAAGACTGTTATCAAGTCCATTATAATATATCTTATAACTTCCTTGATAAACAGTCTTTTTATTTTATGTTTTATTTAATTAATTTTAAATCTAACATTTACTAGATATGTCTAATTACATCATACCCATTCCGCCTGCGCCACCTGCTGGCATAGCTGGAACATCTTCCTTAATTGTTGCAACAACTGACTCTGTTGTAAGTAATGTTGAAGCAACACTTGTAGCATTCTGTAAAGCACTTCTTGTAACCTTTGCTGGGTCTAAGATACCAGCATCTATCATATTAACATATTCTGAGTTGTAAGCATCAAAACCTGTTCCAACTTCTGACTCTCTTACCTTGTTAATAATAACTGCGCCTTCAAGACCTGCATTTGCTGAAATATGGAATAATGGAGCTTCAAGTGCTTTAAGAATAATTTCTGCACCAGTTCTTTCATCACCCTTAAGAGTTTCTGCTAACTTAGCTACTTCTTTTGAAGCATGGATATATGCTGAACCACCACCTGCGATAACACCTTCTTCAACAGCAGCTCTTGTAGCATTAAGAGCATCTTCCATACGAAGTTTAGCTTCTTTCATTTCTGTTTCTGTAGCAGCACCAACTCTGATTACAGCAACACCACCAGCTAACTTAGCAAGTCTTTCCTGTAACTTTTCTCTATCAAAATCAGATGTTGTTTCTTCAATCTGAGCCTTAATCTGTGCAACTCTTGCATCTATTTCAGCCTTATCGCCTTCACCATCAACGATAACTGTATTTTCCTTCTGAACCTTAACAGACTTAGCACGACCAAGCATATCCATTGTTGTATCCTTAAGTTCAAGACCAAGTTCTTCTGAAATAACCTGACCACCTGTAAGAATAGCGATATCCTTAAGCA
>URYE01000081.1 GCA_900551945.1 uncultured Eubacterium sp.
TGGCACAAATACTGGCAGGAGCATGACACCTTCCACACCGACGTGTGGGATTTCTCCAAGCCCAAGTATTATGTGCTGGATATGTTCCCCTATCCCTCCGGTGTGGGCCTCCATGCCGGTCACCCCGAGGGCTACACCGCAACCGACATCATGTCCCGCATGAAGCGGATGCAGGGCTATAATGTGCTGCACCCCATGGGCTATGACTCCTTCGGCCTGCCCGCCGAGCAGTATGCAGTCTCCACCGGCCATCATCCCGACGGCTTTACCCAGGAGAACATCAAAACCTTCTCCCGGCAGCTGCAAGAGCTGGGCTTTGACTACGACTGGTCGAAGATGATTGCCACCTCCGATCCCTCCTTCTATAAGTGGACTCAGTGGATATTTAAGAAGTTATATGAAGACGGTTTTGCAAAATATATTGATATGCCAGTAAACTGGTGTGAAGAATTGGGAACAGTTCTTTCTAACGATGAAGTTATTGACGGAAAGTCTGAAAGAGGTGGTTATCCTGTAATTCGTAAGAATATGAAACAGTGGGTAATCGACCAGCCAGCATTTGCTGAAGCACTTCTTGAAGGGCTTGATGAGATAGATTGGCCAGAGTCAACAAAGGAAATGCAAAGACACTGGATTGGAAAGTCAGAAGGTGTTGAAGTTGACTTTAAGATAGTAGGTGGTGGAGAATTTTCTATCTATACTACTTGTATAGAAACAATATATGGTATTACATTTATGGTACTTGCACCAGATGGACAGACTGTAAAAGACCTTATGCCTAGAATTGAAAATAAGGAAGAAGTTCAAGCTTATATCAACGAAACTTTAAAGAAAAATGATATGGATAGAACTGAACTTAATAAGACTAAGTCTGGTTGTCAGTTAAAGGGCGTATATGCAGTTAATCCTGTAAATGGCAAAGAAGTTCCATTATTTATTGGTGACTTTGTACTTGCCAATTACGGTACAGGTGCAGTTATGGCTGTTCCTACACATGACCAACGTGATTTTGAATATGCTAAGGCTCATAATATCGATATGGTTCAAGTAATTGAAGGTGGTGATGTAACTGAAAAGGCATTTGAAAAGGGCGAGTATTTAGGAAAGGGCTGTAAGCTTATTAATTCAGAAGAATTTAGTGGTCTTACAGTTGAAGAAGCTAAAGAAGCTATTACTGAAAAAGTTGTTAAAATGGGAGTTGGTCGTAAGAAAGTCAATTATCATTTTAGAGAGTGGATATTTGCAAGACAAAGATACTGGGGAGAACCAGTGCCTGTATGGTATGAAGAAGACGGTACAATTCATGTACTTGATGATGAAGAACTTCCACTTATCTTACCTGAACTTGAAGATTATAAGGGTAAAAATGGAAAAGCTCCTCTTGAAAATGCAGTTGAATGGAAGAAGTATGAAAAGAATGGTGTTAAAGGCACAAGAGAAACTTCAACAATGCCAGGTAGTGCAGGTTCAAGCTGGTATTATTTAAGATATATTGACCCTGATAACGACAAGGAATTTGCTAATCAAGAGTTATTAAAGCATTGGATGCCTGTTGACCTTTATATTGGTGGTCCAGAACATGCTGTAGGTCATCTTATGTATTCAAGAATTTGGAATCATTATCTTTATGACAAGGGATTATCACCCGTTAAAGAACCATTTAAGAAGCTTGTTCATCAAGGTATGATTTTAGGTTCAAATGGTATCAAGATGGGTAAGAGATTTCCTGAGTTTGTCGTTAATCCTAGTGACATTGTAAGAGATTACGGTGCAGATACGTTAAGACTTTATGAAATGTTTATGGGTCCACTTGAAGCTTCTAAGCCTTGGAGTCAGCAGGGTGTTGAAGGTGCGAGAAGATTTATTAACAAGGTATGGAATTTCTTTACAGACGAAAGTCATATTGTTAAGGAAAATGAAGGCTCTCTTGCTAAGGTATACAACCAGACTGTTAAAAAGGTAACAAGTGACTTTGAAGAATTAGGCTTTAATACTGCTATCAGTCAGATGATGATATTTATTAACAATGTAACTAAGGCTGGAAAATGCCCTGTTGAATATGCAGAAGGCTTTATTAAGATGTTTTCTTGTATATGTCCTCATGTTGGCGAGGAACTTTGGGAAATCTTAGGTCATGAAGGTACTATTGCTTACGAAAAATGGCCTGAATTTGATGAAGCTGCTATCGTTGAAGATACAGTTACTATCGGTGTTCAGGTTAATGGTAAGGTTAGAGGTACTGTTGAACTTGCTGTTGATGAGGATGAGGCTTCTGCTAAGGAAAAGGCTAAGGCTGTTGAAGGCGTTGCAAGAGCAATTGATGGCAAGACAATTGTTAAGGAAATCTACATTAAGGGTAAGATTTTAAATATTGTTGTGAAGTAAGATAATGTTTTATGTAGTGTGTTGGCAGACGTAAAAAGGAGCTGTATTTTATAGTTGATGGATAAAAGCTAAGTAATTCTAAGATGTGCTGAAAAAATGATGAAAACGAATGTGAACGCAACTTGAGAAACTCACAAAATGAGTTTCTCAAGTTATCGCGACAGTCGCCAAGGTCTTGTGTAAACACAGACTTTGGCTCGTTGTTCGCGTAAATGAATGCGACGTCGTGTCGCTCATTGCTTGAACCGACGTCCTGTCGGGTCATCACTGTGTATTTAACGCACAACTAAGAACTATTTAGCTTTTACCATATACAATAAAATACAGCCCCTTCTTACGTCTGCTTTTCTACATTGTTTTATATTTTATAAGATTTTGATAAACTTGGAGTTGTAATTTGTGTAAATATGTTTTGGAGTGCTGTGAGTGAGGATAGAATTGTTTTAATTTAGCGAATGATATAAAACAGTCCCTTCTTACATCTGCTTTTCTACATTGTTTTTATTTTATAAGATTTTGAGAAGAAGCTTGGAGTTGTATATTTGTGTAGATATGTATAATATGTTTTTGTGAGTATGGACAACATTGTGCAATTTTTTAAATTTGCTTATTTATAGATACTAAGAAAAATTTTATTGAGTTTGTTGTGATATATTTTTTGGTGTAAGTGTGGCGTATGGAGATTGATATTATAAATTGCTGAGTTTGCATAAGAGTTTATGAATTGTTGTGATGACTTGAGAAAATAAGAGAGTGAGTTTATTATAGGTGTGTTGGAGTGATTTATTAATAGAAAAATAAAATGGGATTTTGGATAAGTTTTGGAAGTTTTTAGGATTGGAGAAAGAAAATGGATAGTTTTGTTTATAGTTTGAATGCTACGATACCTATTTTTCTTGTTATGGTATTGGGTGGCGTTATTAAAAAGCTGGGTGTTATAGATGACCATTTTGCGAAAAAGGCTAATAAGTATGTGTTTGATGTTGCGCTTCCTGTTATGTTGTTTCGTGATATAGCTTCTGCGGATATGACATCTCAGTTTGATGCTAAGTTTGTCTTTTATTGTATGTTTGTAACTATATTTATGTTTGTTGCGATATGGGTGCTTACGGAAATTTTTATGAAAGACGATACGATGAAGGGTAGCTTTGTGCAAGGTTCTTGTAGAAGTAGTGCGGCTATTCTTGGTATGGCATTTATACAGAATATGTACTCTGATACGGGAATGGCTCCGCTTATGATTGTGTCAGCAGTTCCATTTTTTAATATAATATCAGTAATTATTCTTACTTTTAAAGCTCACCCAGAATTAAAGAAAGAAAATGTTTCGCAAGACAATATTAGCAATAATAAAAACAAGCTGAAAACTATTAAAAAGGCTTGTATTAACATATTAAAGAACCCTATTATTATAGGTATATTTTTAGGACTTCCATTTTCACTTCTTCATGTTCAATTTCCAGTGTTTATGCAAAAGACGATTAACAGTATAGCTCAAACTGCCACTCCTATTGCGTTAATTGTTATCGGAGCAAGTTTTGAAGGCAGAAAGGCTATAAAGAAGATAAAGCCTACAATTATAGCGACATTTATTAAGCTTATAGGGCTTGGAGCTGTATTTATGCCACTTGGTATATTTATTGGCTTTAGAAATCAAGAACTTATGGCTATTCTTATAATGCTTGCGTCACCTACAACAGTAAGTAGTTATATTATGGCTGAAAATATGGACAACGACGGTGTGCTTGCGTCAAGTATTATAGTTCTTACAACGGTGCTTTCGTCTATTACACTTACGGGCTGGATATTTATTCTTAGGTGGTTTGGGCTTGTATAATTATTTTATAAAAATAAAAATAAAAAAGAAATTGAAATGAAATAATCTATATGATATAATGACTTTTAGTTTATAATAAAAGGAGGTATTGTCGTGAAGCATATTAAGACAATCAGCAACCGCGTATTAAAGGATACAATGAAGCATGGTGGATGTGGCGAATGTCAGACATCATGTCAGTCAGCTTGTAAGACATCATGTACAGTTGGAAATCAGAGCTGCGAGAACAAGAATAACTAATATTTATTTTTGAAGTAGTAAGAGAGTGTGAAGACATTTTGACACTCTCTTATTTTCTCAAGAATTGCATTTAATTGATTTTTTGTATGCAGTATTGGGTATGTTCTTAGGCTAATGTATATAAGCTTTATATATTAGAAAGTCAGAATGACGTATCTGATAACTTGATATTAAGAATAATTGGGAAGTTCTATGATATTTGTATAGAATACCTAAAAATATTAACATAAATAAAGAAATGAGAATGAAAGAATGGTACATCAGTATAAAAATAACGGATATAACATTGTGTTAGATGTTAATAGTGGTTCGGTGCATATCGTTGATGATGTTGTATATGACACATTAGAATTATATGAAGACCACACATTTGAAGAAATAATTAATAAATTAGAAGAAAAATATCCAGATAACGATATAAGAGAAGCATATTCAGAAATTACTGAATTAAAAGAAGCTGGTCAATTATTTACAGAAGATATTTATGAAAATTATATAGACTCATTTAAAGATAGACAGACAGTAGTTAAGGCACTCTGTCTTCACATTGCACATGATTGTAACCTTGCTTGTAAGTACTGCTTTGCAGAAGAAGGTGAGTATCATGGCAGACGTGCATTGATGAGCTTTGAAGTTGGTAAAAAGGCACTTGATTTCCTTGTGGCTAATTCAGGCTCAAGAAGAAATCTTGAAGTTGATTTTTTTGGTGGTGAGCCAACAATGAACTTTGAAGTTGTAAAACAGCTTGTTGAATATGGAAGAAGTATTGAAGAAGCTAACAACAAGAAGTTTAGATTTACACTCACAACTAATGGTATACTTCTTAACGATGAAATTCTTGAGTTTGCTAATAAGGAAATGTCAAATGTCGTATTAAGTATAGATGGTCGTAAAGAGATTAATGACCTTATGCGTCCTACAAGAAATAATCATGGAAGTTCATATGATATTATTATGCCTAAGTTTAAGAAGGTGGCAGAAAGCAGAAATCAGATGAATTATTATGTAAGAGGAACATTTACACATAATAATCTTGACTTTTCAAAAGATGTATTCCATCTTGCAGATGAGGGCTTTGAGCAGATATCAGTAGAGCCTGTTGTAGCACAGCCTACAGATGATTACGCAATAAGAGAAGAAGATATTCCAACAATATTAGAGCAATATGACATACTTGCTAAGGAACTTGTAAAGAGAAAGAAAGCAGGAAATGGTTTCAATTTCTTCCACTTTATGATTGACTTAAATGGTGGTCCATGTGTAGCAAAGAGATTATCAGGATGTGGTTCAGGCTGTGAATATTTAGCCGTTACACCTTGGGGCGATTTCTATCCATGTCATCAGTTCGTTGGTAACGAAGATTTCCTTATGGGAAATGTTGACGAGGGAATTATAAGAAATGATATAGCAGACGAATTTAAAAGCTGTAATGTTTACTCAAAGGAAAAATGTAAAAAGTGTTTTGCTAAGTTTTTCTGTAGTGGTGGTTGTGCAGCAAATTCATATAATTTCCACGGCAATATCAATGACGCTTATGACGTTGGTTGTGAATTGCAGAAAAAGAGAGTTGAGTGCGCTATAATGATTAAAGCTGCACTTGCTGATAAATAAGTAAATATATAAGGTGAAGGGAGATTTACAAGCAATGAAGTATGGCATGAAAAAGAAAATCGGCTATTCTATCATTATCCTTGCAATGCTCGTTGGATTTACACTTATAGCAATTTTTGGTGTGGACTCTAACGGTTCTGGTAGTGCAAAGGACATTAATCTGGGTCTTGACCTTGCTGGTGGTGTAAGTATTACTTACGAAGTTCAGGAGGACAACCCAAGTACACAAGATATGGATGATACTATCTATAAGCTTGAAAAGCGAGTAGAGGGTAAGAGTACAGAGTCACAGGTGTATCAAGCAGGTAACAACAGAATTACTGTTGAAATCCCTGGTGTAACTGACGCTAATAGTATTCTTGAGGAATTAGGAACACCTGGTTCTTTGGAATTTGTCGATGCAACTAATTATACAGCATGGTCAAATGGAGAGGATTATACAACTCTTCTTACTGGTTCTGATGTAGAAAGTGCACAGGCTTACACAGATACATCGTCTTCATCATCAACTTCTTATGGTGTTCAGCTTACATTTACAGATGATGGTGCTAAGAAGTTTGAAGAAGCTACAGGTAATAATGTAGGTAATATTATTTATATTATCTATGATGGACAAGTAGTAAGTGCTCCACGAGTTCAGACAACAATTTCTGGTGGAACAGCTTCTATTACTAATATGGAATCTTTTGAATCAGCAGACACACTTGCAACATTCGTAAGAATTGGTTCTATTCCACTTACTCTTAAAGAAGTTAGCTCTAACATAGTTGGTGCTCAGTTAGGAAAAGACGCTATCAGAACAAGTCTTTATGCAGCTATTTTAGGTCTTATTCTTCTTTGTATATTTATGATAGTTGTATACAAAATACCGGGTGTTGTTGCTACATTTGCACTTTGGATATATACAGCGCTTGTGCTTATCCTTGTTAGTGTATATGACCTTACACTTACACTTCCGGGTATTGCAGGTATTATTCTTGGTATCGGTATGGCAGTTGATGCTAATGTTGTTATTTACTCAAGAATTAGAGAAGAACTTGGTGCAGGAAGAAGTGTTGAAAATGCAATCAATGCTGGTTATAGCAAGGCTACATCAGCTATTGTTGATGGTAATATAACAACACTTATTGCAGCAGCAGTTCTTTACATATTTGGTTCAGGTACAATTAAGGGCTTTGCTACAACACTTGCTGTAGGTATTGTTGTATCAATGTTTACTGCTCTTGTAATAACAAGAGTTATTATGAAGCTCTTTTATAACTTTGGTATCAAAGACGCAAAATGGTATGGTAAGACTGTTCATAAGAAGAAATTTAACGTACTTGGTATAAGAAAGTATTGCTTTATAGGTTCAGCAGTTGTAATTCTTGCAGGCTTTGCAGGAATGATAGGCTTTAATGCTACAGGTAATAAGGTGCTTAATTTCAGTCTTGAATTTGTTGGTGGTACAACAACAACATTTACATTTGACAAGGAATACTCTCAGCAGGAGATTGAAAATGATATTATTCCTGTAATTACAAAGGCAACAGGTATATCAACAGTTCAACAGCAAAAAGTACAAGATAGTACAAAGGTTACATTTAAGACAATAGATTTATCACTTGAACAAAGAGAAGCTATGGAAACAGCAGTTAAAGAGAAGTTCCCAATTCAAGATGGTACAATTGTCGAGTCTGATACAATTAGTTCTTCTGTAAGTTCAACAATGAAGAAGGACGCATTTATTTCAGTAATCATTGCTACTATATGTATGCTTGTTTACATTTGGTTTAGATTTAGAGATATTAAGTTTGCAGCAGCCGCAGTTGTTGCTCTTTTACACGATGTTTTAGTAGTACTTGCTTTCTATGCTCTTGCAAGAGTTCAAGTTGGTACAACATTTATTGCATGTATGCTTACAATTGTAGGTTACTCAATTAATGCTACTATTATTATATTTGACCGTATTAGAGAGAACTTAAGAAATGCAGACTCTAAGACTAATATTACTGACCTTGTAAATGATGCTGTTACAAATACATTTACAAGAACTATTAATACATCGCTTACAACATTTATTATGTTATTTACATTGTTTATATTTGGTGTAACTTCTGTAAGAGAATTCGCACTTCCACTTATGGTTGGTGTTGTATGTGGTGCTTACTCATCAGTATGTATTACAAGTGCATTGTGGTATGTAATGGGTGGTAAGAAAAGGGGAGTTATTGAAGAAGAGAAGAAAAAGGTAGCTCCTAAAGTTGACAGAGATGGCGCACAAATTTAATTAGAATATTGTTTGTTTGAATGTTTGGGTTGAGAGTGTCAATCCAAACATTCTTTATTTAAAGGGTTAGATGACTTAAATTTTTGTATTTTGCATCTTTTTGTTGTGAGGATATCAGTATTATATAAACATACACACACCAGTAAAAGTACAGCCAACAATATTTGTATGCCATCATTGAACAAGGGCGTTCGCTGTTGTCACACAAATATTGTTGACAGTTCTTTTAATGGTGTATTTTATGTTTATATAATACGGATATCTTACGGGAAGTTGTTGAGGTGTAAAATACAAAAATTTAAGTGGGGTGTAATGTGTGAAATGGGGTAATTGTGTTTGTGTGTTGTGAAAAAGAATGTTTGATATTGAGATAGGTGTTGCTGGTGGTTTTTTAATGGTTAATTTAGTTTGTATAGTACTGATATTGATATCTTATGGGAAGTTGTTGGGGGCAAAATACAAAAATTTAAGTGGATGTAATGTGTGAAAATGGGGGCAATTGTATTTGGATGTTGTTATTGAAAGAGAATGTTTGATATTGATATATAGGCGTTGCTGAAAGTTATTGAGAGTGCAAAGTAAAAATTTATACGGCAGAGTTGGAAGAATGGAGATTGATATGAGAAAAGGTTTTAATAGTAAGTGGTTGGTGTATGCTAAGAGGGCGGATTTTAAGGGGATACAGGAAAGGTTTGGAATTGACCAGGTTATTGCTAGGATTATGCGAAATAGAGATGTGATAACTGATGAAGAAATACAAATGTATCTTAATGGTGGGCTGGAAGTTATGTACAATCCGCTTCTTATGAAGGATTTATCAAAAGCTGTGGATATTATTATTGATAAGATTAGGCAAAATAAAAAAATTAGAATTATTGGCGATTATGATATTGATGGAGTGTGTTCAATTACTATTCTTTACAAGGCTTTTAAGAGAGCGGGAGCTGATGTGGATTATGTTGTTCCACATAGGATTAAAGATGGATATGGTATTAATGAACATCTTATTGACAATGCTTATGATGAAGGTGTTGATACTATTGTAACGTGTGACAATGGCATTGCGGCAATTGAGCAGATTAACTATGGAATAGATAAGGGTATGACGATTATAGTTACAGACCATCATGACATACCATTTTCTTATGATGAAAATGAAAATAAGATATATAAATCTTCTAGGGCAAATGCTATTGTTGACCCTAAGCAAGCGGAATGTGATTATCCTTTTGAACTTTTGTGTGGTGCAGGGGTTGCGTATAAATTTGTAAGTGTGCTTTATGATAGGTTAGAGCTTGATAAAGATGATATGGAGGACTATGCAGAATTTATGGCAATTGCTACAATTGGTGATGTAGTGGATTTGAAAAATGAGAACAGAGTTATTGTAAAATACGGTCTTAAGCATATTGCGCATACTAAGAATAAGGGGTTGAGAGCGCTTATTGAAGTGTGTCAGCTTGATATTACACAGCTTAGTGCGTATCATATAGGTTTTATTATAGGCCCATGTCTTAATGCTAGTGGACGATTGGAAACGGCTAAAGAAGCTATTGAGCTTTTTTTGAGTGATGATATAGCCGACAGTTATTCAAGGGCTACAAGGCTTAAACAGTTAAATGATGAGCGTAAGCAAATGACAGAGGATGAGTCGCAAAAAGCTATTGAAATGGTTGAAACATCGGATATGATTGATGACAATGTACTTGTGGTGTATTTACCAGATTGCCATGAAAGTATTGCGGGGATTATAGCAGGAAGACTTAGAGAGAAATTTTATAAGCCTGTGTTAGTTATAACTAATGCAGAGGACGGGGCAAAAGGGTCAGGTAGGTCTATAGATGGTTATAATATGTTTGAAGAAATATCTAAGTGTGCTGACCTTTTAACTAAGTTTGGCGGACATCCTATGGCAGCGGGATTATCGCTTCCGATTGAAAATATTGATGAATTTAGGAGAAGACTTAATATTAATCAAAGGCTTACAGATAAGGAGCTTACACCTGTTGTCTGGATTGATGTTCCTATGCCTGTCAGTTATGTGACTATGGAGCTTGTAGAGCAGTTAAAGGTGTTAGAGCCTTTTGGCAAGGGAAATGAAAAGCCTATATTTGCTGACAAAAATCTTGTTGTTAAATCGGCTCGTCTTATTGGCAAGAATAGTAATGTGCTTAAAATGCAGCTTGAAAGTAATGATGGGCGTGTGGTTGATGCTATTATGTTTCATGTTGTTGACGAGGTTATTCCTTTTAAGGGTGATAGTATATCTATGGTTTATTATCCTGATATTAATGAGTATAATGGGAGAAAATCTTTGCAATTTGTGGTGCAAGAATGGCAGTTTTGTAAGTGATTGATGAACGGACGTATTTTGCCTTATGAAGATGTGTGGGAGAGTGTGTTATTTGATAAAACATTCACACACCAGTGAAAGTACAATTAGCTATATTTGTATGCCCACA
>URYE01000082.1 GCA_900551945.1 uncultured Eubacterium sp.
TATCAGACCGTATTTACAGATGTGAATGTGGAAATGTAATTGATAGAGATTATCAGGCAGCTTTAAATCTGAAACAATATGGAGAGAATGTTTTAAAACAATATGTAGTATAACACTTTCAAGTTATTACAGATATGTACTGATGCGTTAGTCAGGAATTTACGTCTATTGAGAGTACAAGGAACTGTGAGTAGTATCTGTTTCGACAGTACAAAAGCATACTCGTTGAAGTAGGAATGAAACAAAAAAGTTTACAACTTTTTATAAGTTTTCAGTAACGGCAAAGCACCTATTAAGTTAAATGGAAAGACAGTTTTAACTATTGTTGTATCTATTTTTGGTGCGTTACTGTTAGGCGTTGGTATGTGTCTTAGTATGGTATTTGGCAAAATGATAATCGGTATTGTTGTAGGTGTTGTAGGTATAGTTGTACTTTTGATGTTAATTCCACTTACAAAGGGATTGGTATAATACTGATTTTTTTAAGAAAAAACCTTAAAATACAAAAAATTAATGTCAAATTACATTGTTTTTAAAAAATATTGTTAAAATATTGTTATTGTCACCATAAAATGATATAATGCTTAATATATTTTAAAAACACATAAGTTAATTAGATACAAGTAAGTCATAGCTATTGCTTTTATAATTTTTATAATAATAGAAGTTAAGGTGTTAGATTAGTAAAGTATCAATAATAAAAACTTTGTGTTTAACAAAATATATCAACAACTTTTAGGATATATATTGTCCAATTTCATACATTTAAACATTTAAAAGTTTGCAAAGGGGCAGAACATGGTTAAGATTAACGTGTGTCTGCTCTTTTTGTATTTTATGTAAATAACAAACAGAAGTATGTACTTACATAAAAATTTGGCAATAGTTTTGATAACTTGAGAAACTTGTAGAGAGTGTTTTTCATAGCTTTATAAATTATTGTTAAACAATCAAGAGATTGGCGAATATCTATTTAGTTGAATTGGATATAATGAATTAAAACTACATTATTATAAGGAGGACTTTTAAATATGAATTACTATCAAAGAGCATTAGAACTTAATGAAGAAACAATTGCAAACAGACGTTATCTTCACACAAATGCAGAAACAGGACTTGATATGCCAAAGGCAAAAGCCTTTGTTATGAAAAAGTTAAAGGAATATGGACTTGAACCTAAAGAATGTGGTTATGGCGTTACGGCTAAATTAGGAAAAGGTGGCAAGGTATTAATGCTTAGAGCCGATATGGACGCACTTCCAATGCCAGAAGAAAGTGGAGAACCTTTTGCATGTCCTACTGGAAAGGAAGCTCACGCTTGCGGGCATGATTTTCATGCAGCTATGCTTCTTACAGCGGCAAAAATGCTTAAAGAAAATGAGTCAGAACTTGAAGGTACAGTTAAGTTTATGTTTCAACCAGCAGAGGAAACTTTTGAAGGGGGCAAGAATATGATTGAAAATGGTATTCTTGAAAATCCTAAAGTAGACGCAGCACTTGCGTATCATGTGGCAGCAGGTCAAATGCCAGTTGGAATTTATATGTACAATGATAATGGCACAATGATGTATTCTGTTGATGGTTTTAGAATAACTATTAATGGAAAAGGTTCTCATGGAGCTTATCCACAAAAATCTATAGACCCTATTAACGTAGCAGTTCATGTGTATCTTGCGTTAGAAGCAATTATGGCAAGAGAAGTTGACCCAACAAAAGCTTGTGTTATGACAGTTGGTAAGTTTGAAGCAGGAACAGCGGCAAATATTATTCCAGACACAGCAGTATTAGAAGGAACAATAAGAAGTAATGACAATGAAGCAAGGCAGTTAATGGTTAGAAGAATGAAAGAAACAGCACAAAAGACAGCAGAGTGCTTTGGTGCAAGTGTTGATATTACTATGCTTTCAGAAGTTCCACCTTTAATCTGTGACCCTAAACTTACAGATGAGATTGTTGGATATATGAAAGAAATAGGCATACCAAATTTAACTCCTTATCCGGAAGTATCGTCAAGTGCGTCTGAAGATTTTGCAAGTATTGCTGAGAAAGTTCCAGCTACATTTATGTATTTGTCAGCAGGTTATACTGATGAAAGGGGACAATATGGTGCGCATAATCCTAAGGTACAATTCAACGAAGATGTATGCCCAATTGGTTCAAGTTGTTTAGCATATTGTGCGACACAGTGGCTTAAAAATAATAAGTAAAAAATTTAATACTATAAAGTAACTATTAAATTTTATTGTATATAGTAATCAGTAAAGAATAGTAAATTTACAAGTATTGTAAGAATATAGCTCTTTATAATAAATCTTTATAATTAATAGTATATTAAAAGTAACAACGTGCATTTTAATATCAGCATGAAGTTATTATTTGCTAAATAATATTGTTAATATATTTGTAGTGTATATTATAAGGAGTTGGTATGAAATGACTAGAATTAATGCAGAGTGGAGAAAATGATATGGCAAAACAAAAACAGACACAACCACAATCAACAGTAGTAATCCCTTTACCAAAGGGGAAGAAAAATGTAGTTCAAATTGGCTGCATTTGTATGATGCTTTCAGTAGCAATGTATGGACTTGTATTTGCAACTTTAACAGCACCTATTCTTGAAAAAGTTAATGCGATGGGATATGTATCACTATTTTCCATATTAGCAGGACTCGGAGTGTCGATTATGACACCTATAGGTGGTAAATTAGGCGATTTAATAGGTCGTAGAAATATCGTAATAATTCCAGGAATTATATGTGCTGTATGTGGAATTGCATTTACATTTGTTCGTTCACTTGTGCCACTTATGATACTTCGACTCTTAATTGTTGTTTCGCAGGGAGCATTTACGGCTGCTCCTTACATAATTGTAGGTCTTATAAATGAAAGAAAAGACGTTCCAAAAGCTATGGGTATGCTTGCCACATCAATTGCAGTTGGTGGCTTTGGTGGAAGTATTATTGCAGGTATTCTCACTGATATGGGATTACTTAGTGCGGCAATAATTATGCCAGCAATTCCGCTTATTATCGGTGTTGTACTTATTGGATTTAATATGCCTAATCAAAAAAGAGAAGGTAAAGTTACAATTGACGTTTCAGGTATCGTAATGTTAGTTGTATCTCTTTGTGGTATTCTTTATGCGTTGAATTTTGGTTCATCAATTGGCTGGGGAAAACCTTCAATTATTATTGGTTTTGTAATTGGTATTATTGCATTGGTAGTATTTATAAATATTGAAAAGAAAGCAAAAGAGCCTTTAATACCTTGAAGCTTTTTAAAAATTCGCAATATACTGTACTTTTAATAGTTGGTTTTATTTGTTATTTTTATCAGACTGCAATGAATGTGTATGCACCTATTGGTGCTATGAAGGTAATGGGAGTGTCAACAAGCGTAGCTGGTGCGCTTCAAATGCCTCGTACTATTATTACGATATTTCTTCCTACGATAGCAGGTGTATGGGTTGGCAAGAAATCAGCCAATGCTTACAAAGCTATGGTTATTGCAACTTTATTTGCAGGACTTCCAATGTTAGCTATGGGATTTACAACAACTACTACATCTATTATAGTTTATTTTGTAGCACTTACAATTACTGGTATTGCGGAAAGTTATCGTTGTGTGTCTATTACACCTAGCGCACAGGCAATGCTTTCGCAAGAAGATATGGGTGTTGGTACATCGCTTGTTAATTTTGTTAATTCGCTTGCAAATACGATTGCACCAGCAGTATTTGGTGTAGCATACAACTTAAATACTGCAAAAGACCCAACAAATGTAACTTATATCCAAAATGGTGTTAATGCAGTATTTTTACTTGCAGGAGTTATATCTATTATAGGACTTGTACTTGTATTATTTATAGTAAGACCAGCTATGACAGAAAAATAATTGAGAGTATTTTTAATATTGAAAAAATATTGAAAATAAGTTTTGTATTAACCAAAAATTATTATATTTTTTGAATTTAAGGTCAGATATAATATTTTGTATTTGCTGTGGAATATAAAATATTATATCTGATTTTTTTGTAAAAGTGAGATATTTTTTAAGAAAAAAATTAAATAAATTAAAAGAATATATTGACATGTTAGAACTAACATGTTAGTATAATGACAACGAAACAAGTGAAAAAGCAAATATTAAATATAGGCTTAAATTTTCACGTATAGCATAAGTACTTGTAATGTAAATTATATAGTGCAAAGTAACAGTTAATTGATTATAAATATGAAAGGAAAAGCTATTAAATTTTTGTAGCAGATATTTAATAGCAGGGTTTTTATTATGGAAATGACTTTAAGATGGTATGGACCAGGTTATGACAGTGTAACACTTAAGCAGATTAGACAAATTCCAGGTGTTAAGAATGTAATTACAACACTTTTTGGAAAGCAGGCAGGAGAACTTTGGCTTCCAGAGGAAATTGCAGAATTAAAGAAAGTAGTAAGTGATGCTGGATTAGGTATTGCAGGTATTGAGTCTGTTAATGTATCTGATGATATTAAGATTGGTACAGCTAAGAGAGATGAACATATCGACAATTATATCAAGACATTACAAGCTCTCGGTGAAGCTGATATTCACATGGTATGCTATAATTTTATGCCAGTATTTGACTGGACACGTTCTGATCTTGCAAGATTAAGACCAGATGGTTCAACAGTTCTTGCTTACAATCAAGATACAGTTGATATGATTGACCCAGAACACATGAAGGAATCAGTTGAGAAGATGTCTAACGGTTTCGTTATGCCAGGTTGGGAGCCAGAAAGACTTGATAGATTAAAAGAACTTTTTGAAATGTATAAAGATGTTGATGCTGAAAAGCTTTTCAACAATCTTGTATACTTCCTTGAAGCTATTGGACCAGTTTGTGAAAAGTATGATATTAAGATGGGTATTCATCCAGATGACCCAGCATGGCCAATATTTGGACTTCCAAGAATTATGACTGGTAAGGATTCTGTTACAAGACTTTTAGATGCAGTAGATAAGCCATACAATGGAATTACACTTTGTACAGGTTCATTTGGTTCTAACCAGAACAATGATATTCCTGAAATTATCAAGGCTTGTAGAGGAAGAATACCATTTGCTCATGTAAGAAATCTTAAGTATAACACTCCTAGAGATTTTGAAGAAGCAGCTCATTTATCTTCAGATGGTTCAATGGATATGTACAAAATAATGAAGACATTATATGACACAGGATTTGATGGTCCAATCAGACCTGACCACGGAAGAATGATTTGGGACGAAGTTGCTATGCCAGGTTATGGTCTTTACGATAGAGCGTTAGGTGCAACATACCTTAACGGTTTATGGGAAGCTATTGACAAGTCAGCTAAATAATTATTGTTGATTAATAACATTTAATATATAAAGCAAGTTCCACTTCTGTTGCAATAAGCAATAAGTAGTGGACTTGCTTGTATGAAAATATAATTTCTGATAACGTGCTATAAGTAATGGTGTTATGAGCAAGCAGAAAATCAAACTTTCTACTTGACTATATTTAAGTTATAAAGGTTGTTGTAACATTTCAACTACTTTTATAATAGAATGGAGGATATATGATACTTTCATTAGAAGGTCTTAAAAATAAAGAAGAATGGGAAAAGGCAGGCGTTAAGTTGCCTTCATACGATGTTGAAAAAGTAGTAAAGAATACAAAGGACTCACCAGTTTGGGTTCACTTTGGAATTGGTAACATTTTTAGAATATTCATTGGTGGAATTGCAGATACACTTATTGAACAGGGATTATCTGATAAGGGTATTACTTGTGTTGAAACATTTGACTTTGATGTAGTTGACAAGATTTATGACCCATTTGACAATCTTGTAATGGCAGTAACTTTAAAGGAAGATGGAAGCACAGATAAGAAGGTGCTTGGTTCACTTACAGAAGCTATTAAGGCTCAGTCTAACGTAGAAGAAAACTGGACAAGATTAAAGACAATTTTTGCTAATCCAGAACTTCAGATGGTATCATTTACAATTACAGAAAAGGGTTATGCACTTCATGGTGCTGATGGAGAATTTTTCCCATTTATTAAGAGTGATATTGAAAATGGTCCAGAAAAAGCAACATCAGCAATGGCAGTAGTTGCAGCTCTTTTACTTGAAAGATATAAGACTTGCAAAGCTCCACTCGCAGTAGTTTCAATGGATAACTGCTCTCACAATGGTGAAAAGTTAAGAAATTCAATTACAGAAATGATTAGCGAATGGCACAAGAAGGGATATGTTGATGAAGAATTTGTTAATTATGTTAATGATGAAAGTCAAGTATCTTTCCCATGGTCAATGATTGATAAGATTACTCCAAGACCAGCAGATTCAGTTGCACAGTCATTAAAAGAAGCTGGTATTGAAAACATGGATGCAGTTATCACATCAAAGAGAACATATATTGCTCCATTTGTTAATGCAGAAGGCCCACAGTATCTTGTTATTGAAGACAGATTCCCTAATGGCAGACCACAGCTTGAAAAGGCTGGCGTATATATGACAGATAGAGATACAGTTAATAAGGTTGAAAGAATGAAGGTTACAACTTGCCTTAACCCATTACACACAGCACTTGCTGTATATGGCTGCATTTTAGGATATGACCTTATTGCTGATGAAATGAAGGATAAGGAACTTGCAGAACTTGTTAGAAGAATTGGTCTTGTTGAGGGTATGCCAGTTGTTACAGACCCTAAAATTCTTTCACCAGAAAAGTTTGCAGATGAAGTTCTTAATGTAAGAATACCTAACCCATTTATGCCTGATACACCACAAAGAATTGCAACTGATACATCTCAAAAGGTTGGTATCAGATATGGCGAAACAATTAAGTCATATGTTGCAAAAGATGGTAGTGCAAAGGCACTTACAGCTATTCCTCTTGCAATTGCAGGTTGGTGTAGATATCTTCTTGCTGTTGATGATAATGGCGAAAGCTTTGAATTATCAGCAGACCCAATGGCTGATGAATTAAAGGCTCAAGTTGCTGGAATTAAAGTTGGTGAGCCATCATCATATAATGGACAGCTTAAAAACTTATTGTCAAATGCTAATATATTTGGTATAAATTTATATGAAGCGGGAATTGGCGACAAGATTGAGGAGATGTTTGTTGAAGAAATTGCAGGAAAAGGTGCTGTAAGAGAAACTCTTAAAAAATACCTTTAATACTATCAAGTAAGTCCCACATTTCTATTGCGATAAGCATAAGTAAGGTGGGGCTTACTTATATTTTATGCGAACAACGAGCAGACTCTTATTAATTATAGAAAGGCTGCGAAGTTATGGAAAAATCATTGAATGAAGAAACTTATGAAAAGTTAAAGTACGACATAATGAATTTTAAACTATTGCCGGGGGATACAATAAGTGCGCAAAAGGTTGCATTAAGATATGATGTATCAAGAACTCCAGCAAGAGAAGCTATTGTTAATCTTGAAAAAGAAGGACTTTTAAAAATTATACCACAGTCGGGAACGTATGTGGCTTGTATTAATTGCAGGCGTTCTGAGCAGGAGTGGTTTGTAAGAAAGAGTCTTGAAATTGGCATGGTTGATAGTCTTTTTGAAAATGCTAACGACGAAATGCTTAATCGAATGACTGAGCTTAATAATCGTCTTATTAATTATAAAGATGGCGAAGAAAGTCTGGCAAGAATTGAACTTGATAATTCTTTTCATGAACTTATTTATGAATGTTCTGGTGAAATGCTTGCAAAAAATATTATTCAGACACAGATGAGTCACTATAACAGAATTAGATATCTTGCTGAGTTAAATAGTGCGATTAGTGCTAAGACTAATGATGAGCATGAAATGCTTATAGAGGCAATTAGAAATAAGGACAAGAGAAAGTATTTAAGGGTTATTAAGGCTCATTTGAATAGAATTTTTGATGAACTTGAGAAGTTGAAGGGATTGTATCCGCAGTACTTTGAGAGGGAGTAAGGGAAAAATGGAGTATATTTTTGTAATATATAGAGAAGTGTTAAATCACTTACTATAATATAACAAAGATTTACTTCATTTTTTGTTATATACATATAGTGAAATAGTGTAGCTTGTAAAGTTGTTTTATGGTATACTTAGAATATGCGAATGGATATTGGAATTAATATGAGAAGAAATATAAAGAATACATTTAAAAGAAATATAAAAAGAATATTATCGTGTGGATTGGTATTAAATATAGTTTTTACAAGTGTAGGTGTGCTTTCTGGGTGTGGTGAGTTAGGTGGTGCTAACGATGTGCCGGAGTATGTGCTTGTGTATGCGGAAAATCAATCAGAAAATTATCCTACTACGAGAGGTGCGTATAAGTTTGCAGAGCTTGTAGGTGAGAAAACAAATGGTAAAATTAAGATTGTTATTAAATGCAATGGTGAAATGGGCGATGAAAAGTCGGTTGTAGAACAGCTTGAGTTTGGCGGAGTTGATTTTTCGAGAGTTTCAGTGGCTTCTATATCGGATAATATTCCCAAATTAAAAGTAATTCAAATGCCATATCTATATTCTGGGGAATTGGCTATGTGGACTGTGCTTGATGGTGATATTGGAAAGGAATTTACGCAGGCTATACAAGAAAGTGGTTATGGGATTAGGGCGTTGTCATGGTATGATGCAGGTGCTAGAAATTTCTATTCGGTTAAGCCACTTATGAGTATGTCAGACCTTGCGGGAATGAATATAAGAGTGCAGGAGTCAGAAGTGATGGCTAAAACAATTCAGCTTTTGGGAGCTAATCCTGTTAAAATGATTTATTCAGAAGTGTATATGGCATTGCAGACAGGTAAGATTGATGGTGCGGAGAATAATTGGACTTCATATGAGTATTCAAGACATTTTGAGCAAGCAGAATATTGCCTTATTGATGAGCATATACGAATACCAGAAGTACAGCTTATATCTGAAAAGACATGGAATAAGTTTAGTGATGAACAAAAGGATATAATTAGTCAGTGTGCAAAAGAGTCAGCAATATATGAAAGAGACTTATGGAGAATGGCTGACGAGGCTGCTAAAAGAACAGTTATTGATAAAGGTGTTACAGTAACTAAAGTAAGTGATGAGGAGAGAAGCTATTTTAGAGAAAAGCTACAGCCACTTTACGATGAATACTGTTCAGATTATATGGATATAATTGAAAAAATAGAGAGTATACAGGAGTAATTATGTCTTTAAAAAAGAAATTCAAATACGTTTATATAATAAGTGGTTGTATTATTGCAATGACTCTTATTATAAGCATATTTCTTTCAATAAGAGGAATGGTTGTATTTACATATACATTAGAACAAAATGACAAGGCAATGAACCTTTGTAATGCTATAGCTGATGAACGCAAGTTGTTTAAAACGTATACAGAAGATGAACAACCATTTGCGCTAGAGCAATTAAGTAATGCACAGAAAAATACACAGTATGCGCTTTCTCAAATACCATTTGACTATAAGGATATGAATGAAGAACAGTATATTCTTATGCAGTCTATTTATAATGCTTATGATAGTTATAAAGATATTTTTAAGCAAGTTGTGAATATGAACCCTGAAAGTGAGGAGTACAGATTAAAGCTTGACAAGTATTATAAGGTTCAGCAATATCTGGAAGGTTATGCAAAAGATTTTGAAAGTCTGACAGTTGCTATGGGTAGCGAATATTATAATAATCAGAAGAAGTTATTTTATATAATACCTACGATATGTGTATTTATTGCATTTGTGGTAATAATGTTGTTTATGTGGCTTAAGCATTTTATTAGCAAAAAAATTGTAGAACCAGTGCTTGCGTTATCTAATGAAGCTAAAAGAATAAGTATGAATGATTTTTCAGGAAATGATTTGACAACTGATGGTGATGATGAAATATCTATGCTTATTAAGTCGTTTGTTGAAATGAAGTATTCCACAAAAAATTATATTACTACTCTTAAGGAAAAGCACAAGGTAGAAAAGCAACTTGAAGAAATGCGTTTTGAAATGCTTAAAAATCAGATTAATCCACATTTTTTATTTAATACATTAAATCTTATTGCAGGTACAGCGCAGATTGAAGATGCACAAGTTACGGAAAAAATGATTATTACGTTAAGCCGTCTATTTAGGTATAATCTAAAGACACAGACTTCAATTATGCCACTTGAGCAAGAAATTAAGGTGGTCGGAGATTATATGTATCTTCAACAAATGCGTTTTGGTCAGCGAATAAAGTATATTTGCAATGCGACAGACGAGTGTTTGGAGGAGCTTGTTCCGTCTTTTGTATTACAACCACTTGTGGAAAATGCTATTATACATGGGTTATCTAATTCATCAGAAGGGGGACTTATTTATGTTCGTTGTTGGAAGAAGAATGAATATATGTATATGTCGGTTGCTGATACGGGGCTTGGTATAGAACATGAGAGGCTTATGAAGATAAGAAGTACAATAGATGGTGTATTTGATAGTGATGAGTTTGAAAATAATAATGAATTGCAGGATTTAAAAAGTAATCAAAAAACAGTTGGTGTGGGACTTGGAAATATTGCGCAACGTGTTAAGGGGATGTATGATGACAGCGGAATGAAAGTATACAGTCATCAAGGTTGTGGCACAATAATACAGGTGTATTTTAATATTGGGAAATAGAGTTTGGGGTGGAAAATATTATTAAATTTTATAGTCGCTGATTGCTTGACCG
>URYE01000083.1 GCA_900551945.1 uncultured Eubacterium sp.
CTACTAGGCTTTTACCATATACTATAAAATATAATACCAGTTTTCTTATTTACATTTTGCTCAATATAAAATTAAGATAGGTGAAAATACTAAAAAAATGGTAGAATTGACGTATTTTTATATATCTTAATTTTATACAATTGAGCAAGGGTTTGTAGTGGTTTATTATAGTACTTTAGATAAGAAGTCTTTTAATCTATCTGTTTGTGGGTTTTCAAATATTTGTTTTGGTGTATTTTCTTCTTTGATTACTGTATCAGCAAAGAACATACATCTATTAGAAACTTCTCTCGCAAAGCCCATCTCATGTGTAACAACTATCATGGTCATTCCTGACTGAGCAAGTTCTTTCATAATAGTTAATACTTCGCCGACCATTTCTGGGTCGAGGGCTGAGGTTGGTTCGTCAAAGAGCATTACTTCGGGGTTCATAGCTAAGGCTCTTGCTATGGCGATACGTTGTTTTTGACCACCTGATAACATATTAGGGTAGGTGTTTGCCTTGTCTGCAAGTCCAACTCGGTTTAAAAGTGTGTCTGCAAGTTTTGAAGCTTCTTCTTTTGGCATTTGCATAACTTTGACAGGAGCAAGCATAATATTTTCCTTAATAGTCATATTAGGGAAAAGGTTAAAATGTTGAAACACCATGCCTATTTTTTCACGAATGTGGTTAATATCAACAGATGGGTCATTTAAGTCTGTGCCATGAAATAGTATTTGTCCTTCTGTTGGTGTTTCAAGTAGATTAAGTGAACGTAAAAATGTTGATTTACCACAACCAGATGGGCCTATAATTGAAATAACCTCGCCTTTTTTGATTGTTGTGTTAATGTTGCTTAATACTACATGGTCGTCATAAACTTTTTTTAAGTTTTTAACTTCGATGATAACATCACCATTTTTAGCTGTAGACATTTTATCTTCGCTCATTAGACCTTAATCTCCTTTCTAATTTCTTTACAAATGTTGAAAGTATCATAACTATTACAAGATAAATTAATGCTACACCAAGAAGTGGAAGCATTGCGTCATAAGTTATGCTTCGGATAATGTCACCGCCTCGTGTAAGGTCAGTAAGTCCGATATAACCACTGATAGAAGTTTCTTTTAATAATACGATAAATTCATTTGTAAGGGCAGGAAGAACATTTTTGAACGCCTGAGGGAAGATTACATTTGTCATAGTCTGACGGTAAGTAAGACCAAGACTTCGTGCGGCTTCAAACTGTCCTGCGTCAATTGACATAATACCTGAACGAACAATTTCGGCAACGTAAGCACCAGAATTGATACCAAAGGCGAGTATGGCAACGATAATTTTATTAATGTTAATTGAACCAAATATAATGTAGTAAATAATAAGAAGCTGAACCATTGTAGGTGTACCTCGTATTACTGTAAGGTATACATTACATATAAAGTTAGCAATCTTTAAATGTCCTGTCATATCGTGGTTAGAACGTATAACCGCAATTACAAAACCGATTACAATACCTAAAAGTGCAGCACATACAGCAATTATAAGTGTATTAAGAAGACCTTTAAATATGTAAGAATATCTATTATCTGTGATAAAGTCAGATTTAAAACGTTCAGTTAAACTGTTGCTTGCTTTGAGTGCATTGTTATCTCTTACAACGATAACCTGACTTGCAGTTGTATAAGTGTTAGTAAAGTCGATATTTTTAAGACGTTCTTCTGTAACTGTCATACCACTTGCACCGATATCGGCTTTGCCAGATTGAACAGCAGTAATAATTGAGTCAAATTCCATGTCTTCAATCTTAAGTTCCATACCAAGATAATCGCAAATAGCTTGACAAATATCGGCATCAATACCAACAATTTTACCGCTGCTATAGTATTCGTAAGGGCTAAAGTAAGCATTTGTGGCAACTATAAGAGTTCCGTTATTTCTTGTTACGCCCTCAGGAGAAGTGTAAGGAGATTTTCCAGCATTTTCTCCGATGTAGTTACTTATTATAGAGTCGATAGTGCCATTTGCTGTTAAATAATCAAGGGCTTCATTAATTGAATTTTTTAAATCAGTCTTTGATTTAGATATGCACATGGCGTAGTTTTCAGTTACAAATTCTTCTGGAAGAATTGTGAGTGTTGGGTTGGCTTCAACAAATGCTTTTGCAGGCTGTGAGTCGATTACAACTGAGTCAATTTTTCCTTGAACAAGAGCTTGAATTGCGTCAGCACCTTTGTTAAATCGTTCAACTTTAGTTCCAGAGCCGTCTGACTCGTAATCGGATACATAGATATCCCCAGTTGTACCAAGCTGAACACCGATTGTTTTACCTAAAAGGTCATCGGCTGAAAATACAGTATTTTCAGGAGTTTTACTGCCACAAGAAGTTAGAAACAAAGCAGCAGTAATAATAAGTACAGACATTAATGTGCCATTAAAAAGATGGTGTAATTTTTTAAGTCTGCTACTGGTTAAATATTTTTTGATTTCCATAGCTAATCCTTTCATAATATTTATATCGCTAAATAATAATAAGCATATTAGATTATACACATATATTGCAATTAACTCAATTACATTTTAGATTTATTTTATAAAAATATATTTAAGTTGCGCTATAATATAGCTTAATAGTTTGCTATAATAGTAGTGTTTTGCTAGAATTTAACAGATATTAAACAAGGTTTTTAAGTAAAGTTATTTATGCAAAAAAATATATGGATTATGCAATAGGAAAAAGCAAAATATTATTACGAAATGTTCAATACTAATAGAATATGAAATGTATCAATAAATGGATTAGAATGATGGATATTTAATTAATAAGAGCGAGAGAAAACATGACAAATGAAGGGAGTTATTTATGAAAATTACTACACCATTTTATTATAAAGATTTTAAATGTATAGCGGGAGCTTGTACAGATACTTGTTGTGCGGGGTGGGACGTTGATGTTGATGAGGCTTCTTATAAGTATTATAAAAGTGTAAAGGGAAGTTTTGGAAAAAGATTAAAAAGCGTAATGGTAAAATCAGAAGAAGGTGGTTGTACATTTACACTTAACAATTGGAGATGTCCGTTTTTAAATGATGAAAATTTATGTGACCTTTATATTGCACTAGGAGAAGAAAATCTGTGTGACACTTGTGCGGAGTTTCCAAGATTTATTAATGAGTACGGCAATACAAGGGAAATAGGAATTGCACCATCTTGTATAACGGCAGGGGAGATAATATTTAACTATAAGGATAAGTTGGTGTTTGAAACTACAGAAAATGACGAGTTTCCAAAAACTTATAATGATATTGACCCATTGACGTATATTCAACTTACTTCGGCAAGAAAGATGGCATATAGTATTGTGCAGAATAGAGCTTATACAATAAATGACAGGTGTGTACTTTTGCTTGAATTTGCAAAGAAAATACAAAAGCACTTAGATAATGAACGTGATGAGCTTATTGTAAATGTAGTTAATGCCTTTAAAGACATGGATTATCAACAGAGTGTCCTTGACAATTCAAAGAAAAAGTATAGTGGGTTTGATGATACTGCGTATAGGTATATTTATAAGTATTTTGATAAATTTAAGGGAATGGAAGTTATTAATCCAGATTGGTTTAAGGTATTAGAAGTTAATAGCGAATTTATGCAGGATTGTGATAAAAATGGAATGTCTGATTTCTTCAATAAAATGTATGACGAGTTTGACACTTATTATGAAGATAGACAGTTTGAATATGAACAGCTTCTTGTTTATTATGTGTATAGATATTTTCTTGATGCTGTGTACGATTACAACCTTGTGCTTAAGGTTAAAAATGGAATTGTAGGATATCTTATCTTAAAACAGGCTGATGTTGCTAAGTGGTATATTAATGGCAAGCAAGGTGGGGAAAGAAAATTGTCTAAGGCGGAACAGATAGATATGGCACATTTATATTCAAGGCAATTTGAACATTCGTATTCTAATTTTGAAGTTTATACGGAAAATTTCTGTAAGATGAGAAAGTATGCGTATAGTAATCTTTTAAAGATTTTGTGTTAAGGGGAGAAAATATTATTAAGTTTTATATTTGATTGATAGTGGATATTTAAGAAATTATTCTTAAATAATTGATATTTATTATTGAATGGAGATGTTTAGAGTGTCTGTTATTGAAGTTAAGGGTATTACGAAGAAGTATTTTAGAAAAGAAGTGTTAAAGGGGGTGTCTTTTTATGTTAATGCTGGAGAGTGTGTTGGGATTATTGGGGCTAATGGTTGTGGCAAGACTACGTTGCTTAGCATAATGTCAGGAAGCAATAAGGCTACTAGTGGGAGTATTATTGTTGATGGAGAGAACCCTTTAAGGAATAAGAGGCTATTTTCAAAGTACATAGGGTATGTTCCACAAGAAAACCCACTTATGGAGGACTTGTCAGTAAGAGATAATCTTATGTTTTGGTATAGTGGAACTGGCAAGAAGGCTGATAAGGATATTGTAAATGGAACTGCGAAATATATGGGACTAGCTCCGTATTATAATACAACTGTGGCTAAGTTATCTGGTGGTCTTAAAAAAAGGCTTAGTATAACTTGTGCAATTGCAAATGAACCTAAGGTACTTATAATGGACGAGCCGGGAGCTTCTCTTGATATTGTGGGAAAGCAAGATGTGTGGGATTATATGAGATATTATAAGGAAAATGGTGGCACGATTATTCTTACAAGCCATGAGGAGAGTGAGTTAAGGCTTTGTGATAGAATGTATTTTATGAATGATGGGGTTGTGACATTATTAGAAAGAAATGTTTCTTCATTACAGATTGCGGACATGATTAGGGGTGGAAATTAATAATTTATTTTGTGAAGATATCAGTAGTATATAAACACACACACCAGTAAAAGAACAATTCCCTATATTTATATGCCATTATCGAACAAGTATGTTCGCTACTGTCATACAAATATAGAAAATTGTTCTTTTAATGGTGCATTTAGTTTATATACTACTGATATCTTATGGGAGTTTATTGGATTCCCATAAAAGTACAATTTTTTGTATTTATATGTCGTTGTCAAACAAATTCAAAAATTTGTTCTTTTAATAGTGTATTTAGTTTATGTACTACCTATCTTACGGGAGTTTATGGGACTTCCATAAAAGCTAGTATTGTGATGTTAATATAGTAATTGGCGTGTATGAGAATTATTATATTGATATTAGAAGTGAGGTTGAATTTATGCTTGTAAGGATGAAGATTAAATCGGCGTTTAAGTATATGCCACATATTCTTTTGGGTATGGTTGTGTTTGTTGTAATTATATTGGGGATTACAACGGGAGCGGTTTATATGTCGCAGGGGGATAGTGATAATGACAAAATGAGTGTTGCTATTGTGATTGATGAAAATGCTGGGATAAATGAGCAACAATATGTAAAAACGGCGTTTGATTTTATTCAAAATATGGATAGTGTAAATGCTGTGTGTGATTTTACGGCTGAATATACAATTGATGAAGCAGTAGAGCTTCTTAGAAGTCACAAGATAACAGCACTTATAAGGATACCAAAAGGATTTATTGATGGTATTATGAATGGGAAAAATGTTCCTGCGGTTGTGTATTTTAATGGTAAAGCAACAAATTTTTCTAGTCAGCTTTTAAGGTATATGATGGAAGCGGGAGCGAGTGATTTAAGTACAGCGCAGGCTGGTATATACGCATTTGAAGATGTATATAAGTATATGGTAGACAATAACTCTGAAGGAAGTGTTAATAATTTGTCAAATGATGTATTTAATGATAGTGTAATCTCGCTTAACAAATCATATTTTTCTTATGCACTTGATAGGGGAATATATTTTAAAACTGAGAAAATAAAAGAGAGTAACAGTCTTAATACAATGCAGTTTTATTTTTCAAGTGGAGTTGTTATGCTTCTTATGTTTACGACTCTTACTTGTGGAAGTTTTTATAATAAGGATAGTAAAACATTCAGAACTCAGATAAAAAGAAAGGGTATCATTTCTGGAAGTTTTGGAGTGTCGAAAACTATAGGACTTACTGTTGTATTAGGACTTTTATATGGCGTGGCGTATTTGCTTGTAAGTCTTTCATCAATAAGATATATACAAGTAAGGCAATTAATTACATTTAATAATTCAGTTGAATTAAAAGAGTATATTATACAATTTTTTATTAGTTTAGGTGCGCTTGTATTTTTAATATTTAGCATATATTCAATGGCAGGGGCAGTTTATAGTTGTATTAAAGACGATACGGCAGGAGTTCTTGTGTTATTTTTTATTGTAATTGCTATAATATTTGTGTCAGGAATGATAATGCCATCAGCCATACTTCCAGTAGGTATAAGAAATATTTCAAATTATTTGCCTGCTTATTGGTATATGAAACTTGCGGGACAGATAATAACAGGGACAGTGTCATTATCCGTAATGGTTATCAATGTGCTATATACAGCTTTATTTATAGTAATTACTTCTTTTGCAGAAAAGATAAGATATTGATTTTTTAAAAGCAAAGTTGGTTTATATATTTTAAAGAGGACATTTTATGAGTATTTTATTTGGAGTAAAAAAATATTTTTTGTGGTATTATCTTTTAATAAAGAGATTGTTAAAAAAGCAAGGAATATGGCTTATGATAATAGTGCTTCCAATTATTTTTGCTATTTATTCAAAGAGTCAAAGTAGTGATGATAGTGGAAGTATGAGAGTTGGTCTTATATTAGAAGATAGTGATGAGATTGCACAAAAAACAGTGGAAAAGCTAATAAATAGAAATTATTCTGTTAATTTTTATATAGAAAACTCAAAAGAAAATTTGATTGATGATATTAATAATGAAAAAACGGTATGTGGATACATTTTTTCAGAAAATCTTACAAACAAGCTAGATACCCTTAATATTAAAGGTTGTATAAATGTTGTTGTACCATCTTCTGATCTTATGTCGTCTATGATTAATGAGATGGTGTTTTCAGAGCTTTTTAAGGTGTATGGTGGAAATATTGCAGTAAATAATATAGAAGCTTCACAGCTTTTTGGGGTTTACAATGAAGAAGCTATATTAATGTTGCAAGATAAATATTTAATGTATGCAGATAGTGATAAGACATTTCGCATTGATTTTGAAAATATAGATGAAATTGATGATAATATGCAATCAGACAGTGAAAGTGATGTAGATAGTAGTAGCATTTCTTTAGAACGTATGAAAAAGAGTAATGTGTCATTATTTTCAATTAGGGGGATACTTGCGGTAATAATGGTTGTTGCGGGGCTTACAGGCTGTGTATGGTGGAATTATGAAAAAAAGTGTGGAATGTTTAAGGCAATGAGAGCTACACAATGTTATATAGGGGCTTTTTTGTATATTACGGCGGTTGCATTAATTACTGCTATACCAACAATAATTGTTATATTTATAACAAATTCACAGGCAGCAGGAGTTGGTATGGAGTTTGTTAAAATGGTTGAATATATTTTTATTATAGGCATAATGGGAACTTTGTTGTGTTTTCTTATTCGTGATAAAATGTTTCTTATCTCGTTTATACCTGTGTATGCAGTTCTTTGTTTAGTTATGTGCCCTGTATTTTTTGACATATCAACCATATTGCCTGCTGTAAAGTATGTTAGATGGTTGTTAGTGCCTTATTATTATATGTAGGTTTAAGATGTGTAATTAAAGGAGTTTTTAAATTATGATTAATAATAATGAAACTAAAAAGGATGCAAGAGTGGCATTAATATTTGCAGTAAAGTCTAGTGGGTTGACAAAAGATAGTATTAAAATGGCGTGTGAGCTTTTGACGGAGCAAAGAAAAGAAAAGGTTGATAAAAAGCATTTTATAGGAGATAAAAATAATTGTATAGCAGCGGGATTGTTATTAAATTATGCTGTTTCTTATTATGTGCAGTTAAGTAAAGAAAATAGTGATACAAAAAATAATCAAGTTATAGTAAATGATGTTATGTTAGATAATGGTAAACAAGAGATAAATATTATATATGTAACCATTGATGAGCTTATTAACAGTTATGACAAATCGTATAACTATAAGATAGCTACTAAAGAAAATGGTAAGCCATATTTTGTAGAACATAGAGATATTTATTTTAACTTGTCACATTCCGGTGAGTATGCGGTGTGTGTGATTGGAAATACAGAAAATGGAATAGATATCGAGGGAAAAAGAGAAAATGTTTTAAAAACGGCTAGACGATTTTTTTCAGAAAATGAGTATAATTGGGTAGTTGAAGGCGTAAATGATAAAGATAAGCTTACGAGGTTTTTAAGGTTGTGGACTTTAAAGGAGAGTTATTCCAAGGTGACGGGAAAAGGAATTGCCTATGGAATAAAGGAAGCCTTATTTACAATAGATGGGGAAAGAATTAATTTTCTTGATGTAGAAAAGGAAAAAAAATATAGGATATATCAAAGTTTTATAAATGAATATGTAATAACGGTTATTTTATTGCTCTAATAGAAAGACAGTATATCTAAAGTCTAAAAATGATGTGTTAAAAAATATAAATAGTTAGACTTATATAGCAAGTTGTGGAGAGTAGTTAGAGTCAAATTTTCAATAAATGCTTGTCACAACTTAAAGAATATACAGTAATGTGGGATTATATACAAATTAAAGGACATATATAATGCGATTATATTTTGTGGATAATTTCTAAATGACTAATATGAAAAATAAAAATAACACTTAATTGAAATTGATGTAATCAAGTATCACATTAAAATTCAATTAAGTGTTATTTTTTATAGTTAATTATTAATTAGTTATTATTTTCTTGATAATCAAGAGCAGCACCGATAAATCCTCTAAAGAGTGGATGTGGTCTGTTTGGTCTTGACTTTAATTCTGGGTGTGCCTGTGTAGCAATAAACCAAGGATGGTTGTTAAGTTCTACCATTTCAACAATTCTTCCGTCAGGAGAAATACCTGAAAGCTTCATGCCATTTTCTGTAAGTACTTTTCTGTAATCGTTATTAACTTCATAACGATGACGATGTCTTTCATGGATTGTTTCTTCACCATAAAGTTCATAAGCCTTGCTTGTCTTATCAAGTACACATGGATAAGAACCGAGTCTTAATGTACCACCGATATCATCAATGCCTTCCTGGTCTGGCATAAGGTGAATTACTGGGTGAGTTGTTTCTGGCATTAATTCTACACTGTGAGCATCAGAATAACCGATTACATCACGAGCAAATTCAACGATTGATAACTGCATACCAAGGCAAAGACCGAGGAAAGGTACATTGTTTTCTCTTGCATATCTGATTGCTTGAATTTTACCTTCGATACCTCTGTCACCAAAACCACCAGGAACAAGAACACCTGAAACGTCAGATAAAAGTTCAGCTACATTTTCAGCAGTTACAGTTTCTGAGTCAATCCATTTGATTTCAACATCGGCTGAATTGTATACGCCACCATGCTTTAAAGCTTCAACTACACTGATATATGCGTCATGAAGCTGAATGTACTTACCAACTAATGCAACTTTAACTTTCTTAGTTGGGTTCTTCCATGCTTGACACATAGCTCTCCATTCGTCAAGGTCTGGCTCTGGACAATCAAGTTCAAGACATTCGCAAGCTACTTGAGCAAGATGTTCTTCTTCCATTGCAAGAGGTGCATCATAGAGAATTTCAACGTCAAGGTTCTGTAATACATGTGACTTAGGTACGTTACAGAAAAGAGCAATCTTATCTTTAATTCCTGGCTCAAGTGGCTGTTCTGTACGGCAAACAAGGATATCTGGTTGGATACCCATACCTTGAAGTTCTTTAACACTTGCTTGAGTTGGTTTAGTTTTCATTTCACCAGAAGCCTTAAGATAAGGAATAAGAGTTACATGAATAAGGATAGCATTTTCACGACCTACTTCATGCTGGAACTGTCTTATAGCTTCAAGGAAAGGTTGACTTTCGATATCACCTACAGTACCACCAACTTCGATAATAGCAATTTTAGTTTCTTCTGTTGAGAAATCTCTAAAGAAACGGCTCTTAATTTCATTAGTGATGTGAGGGATAACCTGAACAGTACCTCCACCAAAGTCACCACGTCTTTCTTTTTGAAGAACAGACCAGTATACTTTACCAGTTGTTACGTTGGAATTTTTGTTAAGACTTTCGTCAATAAATCTTTCATAGTGACCGAGGTCAAGGTCAGTTTCTGCGCCATCATCAGTTACGAAAACTTCACCATGTTGAATAGGGTTCATTGTACCTGGGTCAATATTGATGTAAGGATCGAATTTCTGCATAGTCACAGTGTAACCACGCGCTTTCAAAAGTCGTCCCAAAGATGCAGCTGTAATTCCTTTTCCAAGACCGGATACAACTCCGCCTGTAACAAATACATATTTTACTGCCATCACATTTTCCTCCTGCTGTTGTTTCATTATCAGAAACAGGTTATGCGGTCCTGAGTCTGATAAATAAGATAATTTCATGAGATTACCGTGAAATCAAAAAAGGCGTCGAAACTCCCATAGAAAATACTATGGAAATTCGACGCCTTTGTCGTTTTCTATTCATTATGTAAGTTATCAGTCGTTTTCGGGAAGTTCTTGGAACTCCGAAAATTATGCAAATACTATAGCTCATTTTTTTTTATTTGTAAATCCCTTTTTTGAATTTTTT